>NZ_RZPI01000047.1:0-16021 GCF_003998715.1 Mesorhizobium sp. M7A.F.Ca.CA.002.15.2.1 | reverse complement strand
TCGATTGCCAGTGCCTTCGCGGAAGGCGACATCCTGCAAGTCCTGTTCTTCTCGGTCCTGTTCGGCATTGCTTTGGCGATGACCGGAGAGACGAGCAGGCCGGTCGTTACCTTTCTCCAGGCGCTTACCGCCCCCATTTTTAAGCTCGTCGGCATTCTGATGAAGGCTGCACCCATCGGCGCCTTCGGCGCAATGGCCTTTACGATCGGCAAATACGGAATCGGTTCGGTGGCCAACCTCGCGATACTGGTCGCGACGTTCTATCTTACCGCCTTCCTCTTCGTGTTCGGGGTTCTCGGCGCGGTCTGCCGCTACAACGGCTTCTCGATCTTTTCTCTCGTCCGCTACATCAAGGACGAGCTGCTGCTTGTCCTGGCAACGTCCTCCTCGGAGGCCGCGCTGCCCTCGCTAATGGAGAAGATGGAGAAGGCCGGCGCCGCCCGTTCGGTCGTAAGTCTCGTCATCCCTACTGGATACTCATTCAATCTGGACGGTACCAATATCTACATGACGATCGCCGCCCTCTTCATCGCCCAGGCGACGAACACAGATTTGTCAATTGCCGATCAGATCCTCCTGCTGCTAATTGCGATGCTTTCCTCGAAGGGTGCGGCAGGCGTCACCGGCGCCGGCTTCATCACATTGGCCGCTACTCTCTCTGTCGTGCCGAGTGTTCCCGTTGCCGGAATGGCTCTAATTCTTGGCGTGGACCGCTTCATGTCGGAATGCCGCGCGCTGACGAATTTAGTCGGTAATGCGGTGGCATCGCTCGTTGTCGCTCGCTGGGAAGGCGAATTGGACCAGTCACGGATGGAAACCGCTTTCCGCGGTTAGGGTTACATCAAACTGGCTCCCCGCAAGCAAGATCGCAACAGCGCGACGTGTAAGTAGCGGCCTTGACACAACAGTCGAATTGCCAGCCTCCAAAGAGCGCTGGAAATAGAGTACTAACGCAGTGAGTAATACAACACCATGAAGCCCCTAAGCAAACGAACGGTTCACGGAGACTCATCTGGGTGCGCATGGAGCGCTGTTCGTCGAATGCGCTATCCGCGGGGTGGGGGAACTATTTCAGCTTGCCGCCCCAAGCCGTCGCGGGAGCGCACCGGATGATGGAGGACCGGCCGATCAGAATCGCTAGGGGAAAGCGCGTCACAATAGCCGATCTCGCCCGCGAAGCCGGAGTCAGCGTAGCAACAGTCGATCGGGTTCTGAACGTCCGCCTTCCGGTGCGAGAGGAGACCGCCCAGCGGGTCCATGCGGCCGCGCACGCGATCGGCTATCATGCTGCCGGTCTCATCAAACAGCGCTTGCAGCAGCACCTGCCGCACTACAAGCTGGGCTTCATCTTGAGAAAACCTACCCACGATTTCTACCAAGATTTCGCTCGCAAGATCGAAGAGTCGGTCAGTATGGCTAAATCCTTCCACGGCCTTCCGATCATCGAGTTCGCGCAGTCACATTTGCCGCGTGACCTGCTCCCGCTTCTTAAGGACCTTGGGAGCCGCTGCCAGGCGATCGCCATGGTGGCGGCCGATCACCCGAAAATCACAGCATCAGTCGAGGAGCTCAAGGCGAAAGGTATCCCGGTATTTTCGCTGCTATCCGACTTCGCCGATGGCGTGCGCGAGGGCTACATCGGCCTCAACAACAGCAAGGTCGGACGGACTGCCGCTTGGGTGTTTTCCAAGGCCGCAAAACGGCCCGGCAAGGTGGCGGTGTTTGTCGGAAGCCATCGCTTCCAGGCGCATGCGACGCGGGAAACGGCCTTTCGTGCGTATTTTCGTGAGAACGCGCCAAAATTCGAGGTGCTTGATGCGCTCGTGAACCTTGATGAACGGCAGCTCACTTACGAAAAATTGCTGGATCTTATGCAGCGGGAACCAGAGCTCGTCGGCTTCTATATGGCCGGCGGGGGGATAGAGGGGGCAATTTCCGCGCTCCGAGAAGAGGGGAGCGGTCAGGATCTCGTCGCGATCGTGAGTGAAATGACGCCGCAGTCACGTGGGGCGCTTGCGGATGACATCTTGACGATGGCGGTCGGCACGCCAATGCGCCGACTTTGCCAGGAGCTGATAATGGCAATGGAGCGGGCCATCAAAGCCGGCGTCGCGGAGAGCCCGGGGCAGACATTTCTGCCGTTCGACATTTATCTTCCGGAAAATATTTGACCTTGATGGATTTCTATCATGAGCGCCCATTTTCCTTTCACCGATGAAAGGAAAGCTCGATTGACTCGGCCGTCTCTGTCCGATCTGTGAACCGGCGTGGTTCCGTCTTGAAAGAAGCCGGATGCCGAAATGGCAGCCGCGCTTCATGGAAGGAAAGTCAAGCAATGCGCCAGGTATCGCCCCGCTTTGCACTCGATCACATGGCGGCGCCCCGCCTTGACGTCAGTGCGCTTTTCGCGCTTGCCCGTGACCAAGGCCTGACCGACGTCCAAATCCGTTACCCTCATTTCAGCAATCCTGTCGCACGCGGCATTCCGGCTGCGGACGTTCGGTTGGCCGCTACCGAAGCGGGCGTCACGATCATCTCTGTCAACGCCTTGCAGCGGTTCAACGACTGGACTCCAACGCGTCAGGCCGAGGCAAGCAACCTCGCCGATTATGCGACGGCGTGCGGGGCGGAGACGCTCGTGTTGGTGCCGGCCAACCGCAGCTCGTGGCCCACCAATAGCGAGCGCCAGGACAATCTTCGTTTCGCTCTAAACGAGATCAAGCCAATCCTCCAGTCGCGGGGTCTGATCGGTCTCATCGAGCCGCTGGGTTTCCGAACCTGCTCGCTTCGATCAAAGAAGGAAGCGGCCGAGGCCGTTGCCGCGGTTGATGGCCAGTCCGTCTTTCGCCTCGTGCACGACACGTTCCACCACACCCTGGCCGGGGAGACATGCCTGTTCTGCGAGCTTACCGGCCTGGTGCACATTTCAAGCGTAAACGACCCGACCTTCTGGATTTACCCCGATCGCTTTCTTGCAGGTTCCGACAATGGCAGCCAGATTCAGGCGCTGCTGGATGGCGGCTACGCGGGACCTTTCTCATTCGAGCTGGTCGAGGAAGTCCATTCTCTGGACGATCTCGCAGGCGCACTTGCCGCCAGCATCGACTTTATCCGGCGAGGGCTATTGTCGTCAAAGTAGATGGTGACAGGAGTAGTGACTATAGGTGCGCCTGAATTTTCCGTGGGTTCACAGCGGGGCAGCCATCCGAGATGCCTCCTGTATCATTATCTCCCGCATCCAGATGCTTGCCGGATCGCTATTGTGGAGGGCCGGCCATTGGAGGGTCTCGGTGAATGTGGGAAATGGCAGCGGAAGTTCGATAACCCGCAGGGGGAACGTTTTTTCGAAATGCCTGACCAGCCGTAAGGGCATGGTCGCTATACGAGCTGTGCCGGACACCATAGGTGGAATCATGCTGAAGCCCTGCACGGCGACCTCGACACGTCTCTTAAGGCCATGCTCAAGCAAAAACCATTCCTCGATAGACGGCTTCATCGTACGCCCGAACCTGACCGCGACGTGCCTCATCGACATGTATCTCTCGAATGTAAGCTGCTGTGGCAGCTGCTTGTTTGTGGGACAGCCTACGCACACGAGCTTCTCGTCAAACAGCGCAACGCTTGAATGCACACTCGACGTGAACATATCCGGTAGAATTAGAAAATCGACGTCACCGCGCCGGAGAAGCTCATCGGGGCTATCGTCGACAGGCAGCAGTTCGAAGCTGACGGCGGGGGCTTCCCGTGAAATACGCTCCACAAGCTTTTCGAAAAACACGAGCGTGACGAAATCGGAAAGAATGATCCTGAAGAGGCGATCGGCTCGAGCTGGGTCAAACGGATCCGAAGAAATAATCGAGCACTGGATGTGCTGGAGAGCGTCGCGAACTGCGGGGGCAAATGCTGCCGCACGCGGGGTTAGAAATCTTTCGCGACCTCTTATCGTAAACAGTTCATCGCGGAAATAATCGCGCAGTCGGGCGACGGCCGCACTCATGGCGGGCTGACTCAGGTTAATCCTGCGTGCCGCCGCCGAGAGATTACGCTCCGTCAGGAGTGCGTCGAGCACAACGAGGAGATTTAGATCAAGTCCTTTGAAACGCATGTCATCAGCCATCCATGGGATGGATGCCTTTAACCGAAACAAACGACTTTAACAATTTAGCATTCTTGCAATCTTTTGTCGCAAAAAGTTTATGATGGATGACGTTAAGGTCCGACATATGAGCCGCGTGATCTGCCGAAGCGAGCAATCGTTCGTACTGTGCAGGTCAGAGATTGGCAGTTTGAAACGCCGGGCCGATGGCGCCGGTCTATCAACCAGCGTCTTCGGCGGCCCCGACCTAGCTAGGCGTGGAACCTAATAGGGTGCACCTTTCCAGTCCGAGGCGACTGATGGGCGGTTTGATCCTAAGCTGCCGTGAGGCCTGTGCCAATTGTATCGGCGAGCCAATGCAGCAGTCCGGCAGCGTTTTTGAGAGCTGTTGTAGGCTCGGCCTAAGCCCATTGGCGCAAGCCTATCTGAACGAAGCGCTTGGCCTTGCCGCTATCCGGTATGTGATCTGTGGTGCCTTCTCGTCCTGCTGTTCTTGTTTTGGAACGCCCTTATGGTGAGCCCATCCGGGACGTGGGGCACCGGGAGCACAAAGGTGCAGGCAGGCCGTCAATAGACCGTGGGCTGAGAGCCCGAGCTCGTTACATGGCCGCCCCTCGCGACTTTCCCGGATGCGCTGCGAGCGCGGATCAGTAGATGTCGTGTTGCCCGCCAGCTCCCGTCTTTGACCGAGCCAAGAAGGAGGAACGGGCATGCTTATCATCGGACTGGATATTCACCGCGCCTTCGCCGAAGCAGTGGCATGGGAGGAGGGCAGGCTCAGGCGACTCGGCCGCGTCGACATGCGGCGCGATCTGCTGGCGGCGTTCGCCGCGAAGCTGTCGCCGAACGATGTCGGGGTGATCGAGGCCACCGGCAACGCGACGTCCGCTGCAGCTGTGGTTGCGCCGCATGTGAAGAAGGTGGGGATCGCCAAGCCGAAACAGGTGTTTATCGTTGCCTATGCCAAGATCAAAACGACGATCGACGCCGACGTTCTTGCGCAGCTCTATGCCAGCGGCTTCTTGCCAGAAGTCTGGATTGCGGACGAGCCGACGCAGGCTCTGCGTCGACAGGTGACACGGCGCAATCAGATTGTCCGACAGAGATCTCGATTGAAGAGCGTCATCCAGTCGATCCTTCATAGCCACCTGATCCGTCCTGCCCGCATGCTGACCTGTGCGGCGCCAAGGGTCGGACCTGGTTAATCGAGCAGGTCGTACCGCAGGACGAGCGCCTCGCGATCGATGGGCATCTGCGCGAGTTCGACCGATTGGGCGAAGACCTCCAGGTCATCGAACGCGATCTTGTCCGCTCGGCTCTCGAGGATGAAGGCGTGAAGCGGCTGATGACCATTCCCGGCGTCGACATCACCGTCGCGCTGGCGATGAAGGGCGGCGATCGGCGACGTGTCGCGCTTCGACGATCCGCAGAAGCTCGTGACCTATCTCGGGTTGAACCCAAGCGTCCAGCAGTCCGGCCAGGTCCGGCCTACCATGGGCGGATCACCAAGCAGGGCCGTGGTCATGCGCGCGGCATGCTCGTCGAGGCGGCCTGGGCGGCCGCTCGTGCTCCCGGACCGTTGCGAGCCTTCTCCCTGCGGCGTGCGAGCCCGGCGCGGACAGCATGTCGCGGCCGTGGCAACCGCACGCAAACTCTCTGTCGTGATCTGTCATCTGTTGAGAAGGGCGAGAGTTACGCGTGGGCTCGACCCTCCCTGCATGCCAAGAAGCTTGCGCGATGTGGAACTCAAGGCCGGGAGCAAGGCTGTGCGCGGCCAAAAGGGAGCGCACGCCTACAACATAAAGAGCCACCGGGAAGAAGAGCGCCGCTGGGTGGAGCAGGCCGAGGGCGCCTATGCACGCCTCGTCGCCGGTTGGAACCCACGAGGTCCGAAGAGGGTAGGCACGGATGCCGCAAACGAGGCGCGACGATAGAAGCTGCGCGGCAGGGCTCTCATCTCGGACCCTGCTCTTCGCCACGCGGTCGTCCGTGCGCGACAGGAGAATAGCGCAGATTTATCAAAAAGGCTCTTGTCGATCACATCAGTGGTCTTGGGCGCTGTACGGCCGGGTGAAGACTTTGCAGGTGGCCCGGAAAGCGTTTGACCTGCAGCGAAGCAATTGTCGTCATTACGCGCTCGACCCGGGCGCCCAGCTTGGCATAAGGGCTACGTGGCCTCAGGAAGCGTCGTCGCCAATGCAGACCATGGACGAATTCCCAGCCGATGCCGAGATGCCGGTCGACCGTGCCTGTCGCCGTCCGGTGATGCGATGCCCCCGAGCGGATGAGTTCGCCCCGGATGCTCCCGGTCACGACGCACGGGTTCGGGTTCCAAGGCGCTCAGTTTTGTTCGCGCCCAATCGGTGTAGGACGCGGCAGAAATACGAGCGTGACGAAATCGGAAAGAATGATCCTGAAGCGGCGATTCGGTAGAGCCGGGTCAAACTATCCGACGAAATAAACGATCACTGGATGGGCGGGGGAGCGTCGCAAACTGGAGGGCAAGAGCTCCCGGACGCAGCGTTAAGTTTGAATACCTCCGCGGACATGGTCGCGAGCTTATCGCGCAAATAAATCGAGCAGCCGAGCGCCGGCCGCACTCATGACCGGCTGGGCTCGGTTAATCCTGCATGCCGCGCCCATGAGGTTACTTGTCCGGAGTGCGTCGAGCACAACGAGGAGATGTAGTTCACGATCTTTGAAAAGCGTGGTCAACCATCCAAAGTGTGGATGCCTTTCATCGAAACAAACGATTTCATCAATGTTCTGGAATCCTGCATGGGCAGAAGCACCTGATGGACACCGATGCCCCCACTGCCTCATGGCGTGGCGAGCGTCTTAAGAAACCGCCCGAAAGGAGATTTTTCATGCGCTCTACCGGGCAGTGGAGTGCTGGGAAAGGGAGTTGCAACTGACCGGCCATGTCAAACTGTCCGACTTCTTCCGAGCCTATGGACAGACCGGGAGACGCGCACGTGTAGCGGCTCACATCGTCATACTGCACCTACGCCACACACCGGCCGGACCTGATCCGGCTTTATGAGCATTGGGCTTTGTCAGTTGCCCAAGCGTGATGGCTTTCGCGACGCGGCGCGCCTCAGGAACTGAGCCGCGTCCAGGTCGAAACGCGGGAAAGAAAGACAGGAAACAGAATGGCCGATCAATTCGCAACGGACGTCATTGCCCTGATCAAGAAACGCGCCGAGTCGGAGAGCGGTGAGGGAATGCCTGCGTCATTCGTCGGCGAGATAACAATCGCCACGGAACTGGACGCGCTCGGGTTCGATTCGCTGGGTTTGGCGGACGTCCTCTGGGATGTGGAGCAGGCCTACGGCATCAAGATCGACATGAACACGGCCGATGCCTGGTCCAATCTCAAGAATGTCGGCGACGTCGTGGAAGCCGTCCGCGGCTTGCTTGCGAAGGAGGCTTGAATGGACAGGCGCGTCGTTATCACCGGAGTGGGCGGCCTGTGCGGACTGGGCACCGAGGCCGCCTCTATGTGGAAAGAGATGCGCGAAGGCCGCTCCGCCATCGGCCCGATCGCCAATTCCGAGCTTCATGACCTGGAGGGCATGACCGGCGCTGAGATCAAGGCGCTGCCCCAGCACGACATCAACCGGGGGCATCTCATCTCCATGGACCGCTTCAGCTTGCTCGCCGTGCTTGCAGCGCGCGAAGCCATGCGGCAGGCCGGACTTTCCTGCGACGAGGGGAATGCCCATCGCTTCGGCGCGACAGTGGGCGTCGGATTTACCGGTTCGTACGCAACAGAACAAACTTACCGCTCACTGCTTTTGGGTAGCGCAATCCGTGCTGAACTCTTCACTGGAGTAAAGGTGATGCCCAGCGCCGCTTCCGTCCATCTTAGCTTGAGCCTCGGCTTGCGCGGGCCGGTCTTCGGGGTGACCTCCGCATGTGCCTCGGCCAACCATGCGATCGCCTCGGCGGTGGACCAGATCAAGCTGGGCCGGGCCGACGTAATGGTTTCCGGGGGCAGCGACGCACCCTTCGCATGGGGCGTGCTGAAAGCATGGGAAGCAATGCGCGTGCTTTCACCCGATACCTGCCGGCCCTTCTCCGCCGATAGGAAGGGCCTGGTGCTGGGCGAGGGTGCGGGCATGGCCGTGCTGGAAAGCTACGAGCATGCCACGAGGCGTGGTGCCACAATTCTTGCCGAGATCGCCGGCGTCGGCCTTTCCGCCGATGCCTTCCACATTGCCGCGCCATCTGTCGAGGGGCCAGCGTCGGCGATGCGCGCCTGCCTTGCCGATGCCGGGCTGAATGCCGAGGACGTCGACTACCTCAACGCGCACGGCACCGGTACCAAGAGCAATGATCAGACTGAAACGGCGGCGATCAAGCGTGTGTTTGGAAACCACGCTTATTCGATGTCCATCTCTTCCACCAAGTCCACGCACGCGCATTGCCTCGGCGCAGCGAGCGCGCTTGAAATGATCGCCTGCGTGATGGCAATCCAAGAGGACGTCGTGCCGCCGACCGCCAACTATCGCGAGCCAGATCCCGCTTGCGACCTCGACATCACACCCAATGTGCCGCGGGAGCGCAAGGTGCGCGTCGCCATGAGCAACGCCTTCGCCATGGGCGGTACGAACGCAGTTCTGGCATTCAGGCAGGTGTAGAAGCCATGCAAGACGCCTCATTTGAGGTCACCTGTCGTATCTAGCTGCTTGCCGGACCACTATGTAAAGCGAGCGCTATTGGCTGCCTCTGCGATGCGGGAATTGGCAGCGGACGTCTCTCGATCAAACAGGCATCTTGCTTGTAGAATTCTTTTAATCGTGAAGCGGCGCGAGTGCGCTATCCGTTGAGGTGAGCAAGGCCGGCGCCCTGGGTGAGCGCTGGTGTCGGGTGGTGGAAAGTACAGGGGGAGCTGTGTGGCCCCTCTTTCTCGGCCTCGACGATGTGCGAAGGAGCCTGCGCGGCGAACGGGCCAACGCCCCAGGCTCAGAACCTGGGCGAACCTAACTCCCGCCAAAGGACAGCCCAGAGCTGGATACACGAAAGAGATACTGAACCCGCGAATCAGATTCTGATCAATCGTCGTGTCTGAGCTCCACTCGGCTCTTACGGAGATAATCGCGCGGCCCGGCAACGGCCGCGCGTGCCGCGGGCGTGAGCTTTGCGCTTCGTCAGAAGTGCCTCGAGCGTGACGACGATAATTGACCAGCCATATGGAACGCATTCGCCCAGTTATCCAAAGCGTGGATACCTTTCATCTAAACAAAGGATTTTACCGTTTTTGCTGCAGGTCCCATAGAAGCGCTTCAAGTTGGAAAGATAGGTAGTTCCGATGGTTGCGTTGGATCTGAGGAGCATCATCTGGTGTGCGGGGCGTACAAAGTCAGTCGCATCTGCATTGCGGCTTGGTCTTTCGGCGGTCCCCACAAGTTACGCCCCGTTGGCGCGACGCCAATTATTTAATCAATGCTTGGACATTTATCTCAACCAGACAGCTACAAGGTGAGGTCTTCCATGCGTCCGAATGTCGAGTGGAAGTTGTGCTGGGAAAATGAGCTGCAACTGGCCGACCATGTCGAACTCTCCGACTTTTTTCGAAAGACCTATGGACGGACTGGCGCCTTCAACGCGGAGCCATTCGAAGGCGGCCGCAGTTGGGCCGGCGCGAGGCCGGAATTCCGCGCAATCGGCTACGACGCGCATGGGGTAGCGGCTCACATCGGCATGCTGCGGCGCTTCATCAAAGTTGGCGAGGTCGACTTGATCGTCGCTGAATTGGGCCTGTACGCGGTTCGTCCGGATCTTGAAGGGCTCGGAATCGGTTTTTCGATGCGCGTGGCGTACCCAGTGCTCCATCAGTTGGGTGTTCCATTCGCTTTCGGCACGGTTCGGCACGCGCTGCGAAACCATGTCGAAAGATTCTGCAGAGCCGGCCTCGCGAACATTGTGTCGGGCGTTCGCGTACGGTCGACCCGTCCAGATGTGCATCCCGACCTGCCGCCCACGCGCCTGGAAGACGTACTCGTGTTGGTTTCGCCGATCGGACGCTCGATGGACGAGTGGCCGTCTGGTACCCTGATCGACCGGAACGGTCCGGAACTATGAAGCCTCTGGACTACATATGCGAAGGGCAGAGTGACAATGCCGATCGCATTGCAGAGCGCAGCGTCTATCTGACGTTTGACGACGGTCCCAATTCATTTTTCACACCGCAGATACTCAATGTGCTGGCGCAACATCAGGTGCCGGCGACCTTCTTCGTTGTTGGGGCCTACGCGGCCGACGAGCCGGAACTCGTTCGCCGAATTATTACAGACGGCCACGGTATAGCCAACCACACGATGACTCATCCGGACCTAGCTAAATGCGGGTCCGTCGAAGTCGACTGCCAGATAGTTGAGGCAAACAGAGTCATAGGGATGGCTTGCCCGCAGGCCATGGTTCGGTACTTTCGTGCACCCTATGGCATCTGGACCGAAGAAGTAATCGCTGCATTAGCGGGTGAGGCATTGGCGCCCGTCCATTGGTCCATTGATCCACGCGACTGGTCTCGCCCCGGCGTTGACGCCATCGTCGACAGAGTGCTCGCCGATATCCGGCCGGGCGCAATCGTGCTGTTGCACGACGGGTGCGCTCCCGACGAATTGCAACCAGGCAATCAAGCCAGTCTGCGCGACCAGACGGTGACAGCGTTGTCACGCCTAATTCCAGAATTGCACGGCCGCGGATTTGTAATCCGATCACTTCCTCAACATCCCTGAACAAACAGAGATCCTATGGACCTTCTCACCACAGCCAGTACTGTTGCCGTTTCGTCTTATGCGGTGCTCTCGACTGTTTACAGAGGCATGCAAGCGGTCTACTCCCAACCGGAAAATGTTACGCCGCCGTCGGAAAGCTTGTTCGGATCCGACCGTTGGCCGAGCGTGGATGTCATTATCCCCTGCTACAATGAGGACCCGCGCACACTCGCGGCGTGTTTAGCTTCCATTGCAAATCAAGATTACTCCGGAACATTTCAGGTCTATCTGGTTGACGACGGTTCTGGAAATCGTAATGCCGTCATCCCGGTACATCACGCCTACGAGGGCGACCCGAGATTCAATTTCATTCTGCTCCGCGAAAATGTTGGCAAACGCAAGGCGCAGATCGCCGCCATCCGCCGCTCATCTGGAGATTTCGTGCTCAGCGTCGACTCTGACACGACACTTGCGTCCGACGTCATCACGAAGCTTGCAGTAAAAATGCGGGATTCCATGGTCGGAGCGGCCATGGGCCAGCTGACGGCATACAACCGCAGCGACACTTGGTTGACCCGATTGATCGATATGGAATACTGGCTGGCTTGCAATGAGGAGCGCGCGGCGCAAGGTCGCTTTGGTGCGGTCATGTGCTGCTGCGGCCCATGTGCAATGTACCGCCGGTCTTGTCTCCTTTCTCTGCTGGATCAATACGAGACGCAGCTGTTCAGGGGGAAACCAAGCGACTTCGGTGAAGACCGTCATCTTACGATCCTCATGCTGAAAGCAGGCTTTCGAACCGAGTACGTTCCAGGTGCCGTCGCGGCGACAGTCGTTCCGGACAAGATGGGACCTTATTTGCGCCAACAACTCCGCTGGGCACGAAGCACTTTCCGGGACACGATGCTTGCGCGAGGTCTACTGCGTGGCCTGGATCGCTATCTAACTTTGGATGTGATGGGAGAGAATCTCGGCCCATTGTTGCTCGGCATCGCGGTAGTAACGGCGCTCGGTGAGTTACTATTTTCACATACAGTAAATTGGTGGACGGTGCTGGCTATTGTCACGATGACCATAATCAGATCTACGGTGTTATCTTTCCGCACTCGGCAGCTTCGATTCATCGGCTATTCAATGCACGCGTTAATCAGGATATTCCTGTTGATCCCCTTGAAGGCTTACGCCCTGTGTACATTGAGCAATAGCGATTGGCTGTCGCGTAAAAGTGTTCCCCTGCCCAACAGCAGCACAAAGGAAATCACAAGCGCGATGCCGCTTGGCGGAGCAAATGCTGCGGGCAATTCTGGAATTGCGGAGTCACTTCATACTGCAGATCTTTCGCTCACAGCTAGTGAAGTCTGACGGCCTTGCAGCGCCGAGTGACCGAGTAAGTTGTGTCAGTCGACACGGGGTGAAGCTTGTCGAGTTACCTATGGTCAGAACGGGGACTATGTGGAAGCGACACGTGGCATCTTGACGTTATTCTTTGGCGGAAGCGATACACACGTCGCTCCGGCCGCGACTTTCCAAAGGTGTCATCTCAAGGCGGTGGCCTGCTCTGAACCAGAATTCGCAAGTAAGCTGCCGGTGGCCAATCGGACTCATTCCGCTTGAGATAGACGCATGTCCAATGTAGCAATCGACCTTACCGGCGTAACCAAATTATTCGGAAACAAGCTCGTTGTGGACGGGCTGTCCTTCACCGTTGCATCGGGAGAGTGCTTCGGTCTGCTGGGGCCTAACGGCGCAGGCAAGAGCACGATTGCGCGTATGCTCCTCGGTATGACCCGGCCTGACGCGGGTGATATAACAGTCCTCGGTCTACCAGTGCCGGCACGCAGCCGCTTGGCCCGCAAGGGCATAGGCGTGGTCCCGCAGTTCGACAATCTCGACCTGGAATTTACGGTACGTGAGAACCTGTTGGTGTTCGGGCGCTACTTCGGCATGAGTACAAGAGAGATCAACGCCGTCATCCCACGGCTGCTCGAGTTCGCTCGCCTTGAGAGCAAGGCGGATTCACGTGTCGGCCTGCTATCCGGCGGGATGAAGCGGCGCCTGACGCTGGCACGTGCTCTGATCAACGACCCCCAGTTGCTTGTGATGGATGAGCCCACGACCGGCCTCGACCCGCATGCCCGCCATCTGATCTGGGAGCGACTTCGTTTCCTGCTGGCGAGCGGAAAAACGATCATTTTGACCACCCATTTCATGGAAGAGGCTGAGCGGCTTTGTGATCGGCTGTGTGTTCTCGAGCGGGGACGCAAGATCGCCGAGGGCAGTCCTCATGCGCTGATCGACGAGTACATTGGGTGCAACGTGATCGAGATCTTCGGCGGTAATCCACAGGAGCTGATTTCGCTGATCAGACCGTACGTTCAGCGTGTCGAGGTAAGCGGCGAGACGCTCTTTTGCTATGCGCCTGAGCCGGAGGATGTGCGCATCCAGCTTCGCGGTCGAGCGGGTCTGCGTATTCTAGAGCGTCCACCCAGTCTGGAGGACGTTTTCTTGCGGTTAACCGGACGTGAGATGGAGAAGTGAGCAATGGGTGAACGTTTTGCGGCCGCTCTACCCGCCAACGCCTGGAACTGGATGGCGGTGTGGCGCCGCAATCATCTGGCATGGAAGAAGGTGGCATTTGCTTCAATGCTCGGCACCCTTGCTGATCCGATGATTTACCTTTTCGGGCTCGGCACTGGCCTTGGACTGTTGGTAGGCCGCATCGAAGGTGCATCCTACATCGCCTTTCTGGCAGCCGGCATGGTTGCGACGAGCGCGATGACAGCATCAACCTTCGAAACAATTTACGCGGTTTTCGGTCGAATGCGCGATCAGGGCACTTGGGAAGCAATCCTGCACACACAACTTACCCTCGGCGACATCGTTCTCGGTGAATTGACCTGGGCAGCCACAAAGGCTTTTCTGGCCGGTACGACAATTGCGATTGTTGCGGCCGCGCTAGGTTATGCCGCGTGGACGTCGGTTCTCTACGTGCTACCGGTCGTCGCTCTCACCGGATTCGCCTTTGCGAGCCTGGCCATGCTCGTCATCGCGCTCGCGCCCAGTTATCACTATTTTATTTTCTATCAGACGCTTGTCATCACACCCATGCTGTTCCTTTCGGGCGCGGTTTTTCCAGTCGGCCAATTGCCAGGAGTGTTTCAGCAGATTGCGGCCTTCTCGCCCCTGGCGAATTCTATCGAGCTAATCCGTCCGGTGATGCTCGGCCGCCTGGGCGACAATGTAGGGCTGCATATAGGCGCACTTTGCATGTTCGCTGTATTGCCTTTTTTTCTGTCGGCTGGACTGTTTCATCGACGACTAATGCGTTGACGCTTGCTTACACCCATTAACCAGAAGGAGGTCCGCAATGCCGGATGCAAACTGCCCACAGCGGCCCGGAGGCATGCGTATGCTAGGAATCGCGAGTGGTACAACGCCGAAGCCGGGCGCCACCCAGCCGCTGCAGGCACCCGCCCAGCTTCGCGACCACACCTCGAAGAACAGGCTGGATGGTGAGGCGCGGACCCACCCGGAGCGTTCAATCGATAGCAGCCAAGCTTCTTGTGCGCGTCCACAGACCGTCGCGGCCATTATTTAGTTGGATACACATGCAATGACCCACAACGAAGCAACTCTTGAGCCTTTTGTGATCCTTGCTATGCCAAGGACCGGAACACACTATTTAGAAGAATTGCTAAACGAGCATCCGACCGTTTTGAGTAACGGTGAGTTGCTAAACGAATATGATCCCAATTGGCCCAGCACTGATCGCCTGCTAGGCACGGATCGCGAGCTTCTTGAGCTTGCCTATGTGCGCTGCCCTATGCGCGACTACAAGAATGTGACGCATCTTGGATGCAAGATCAATGAACCTCAGTTTCGCGAGCGTCCCGCATTCTTTGCGGAACTGGCTCGTTGGCCAGCACTCAAGGTCATCCTTGTTGTTCGCCGAAACGTATTGGAATCGCTCCGATCCTTTGTGCAGGCCAGGGAAAGCGGTCACTGGCTGAAGTTCAGCTGGGACAACGATACCGCTCGGCCACCGAGCGTCAGGTTGTCAATCGCCGACTGTGAGGCTTATTTCAAAGCCGCCGACGATTTTCACGCTCGCGTTATGGACTCCTTCACGTCGACCAACCTGCTTGTAATGGAATACGAGAGCCTACTTCACGAACCTGCCCAATGCCTGGGAGCGGTTTGGGATTTCCTGGGCGTTCCAGCGCTTGAGCCATCAGATAACGCCATCCTGCAGCGCCAGGAAACGCGACCGCTGGATCAAACGGTGGAGAACTTTGACGAGTTGCGGATTCACTTCGCACGGGGACCTTATTCAAGATTTTTTGACCTCGGAGATTCAATGCGCTCCTACGCTTAATCGCTTGTACCGCGTGCTCTGATGGGCGTGTAGGATATCCTGCAGTTTGCGCGCATTCCGTCGCAAAACTGACAAACCAAAGTCACCAAGACGACAGAGATATCGGCCGGCAGTCGATCTGCGGCAGACATCAAAGACACGGCCGCAAGGCGACCTGGTCAATTCCCTCTCTGGCGAAGCACTTCTTCAGACGCGATCTTTGGCGAGCCTTGAGTGCAAATTCCGGCAAAGGTGGAGGGTTCCAGTGCGCAACCCGCACCAATCTCGCTGGACGGGACAGGCCTCCAGTTGGCACGGCGCTTGCTCCGAGATGACAGCAGCGCTCGACCGGAGCGCAGCATGGGAGAAGGAGGAGCCCCCACCCCGATCCGGTCAGGGAGAGAGAAACGGTGTTGGTTCCAAGAGTCCCCCGCGCGATCGCAGCGCCCCGCAAGCCCCATTTTGCCCGGACCTACGTGCAGGTGCTTGCCGCCATAGTCCTGGGAGCCGCAATTGGCTACCTCTATCCGGAAACCGGCCAGAGCCTGAAGCCGCTCGGCGATGCCTTCATCAAAGTCGTCAAGATGATTATCGCACCTGTCATCTTCCTGACAATTGCGACCGGCATTGCCGGCATGAGCGATCTGCAGAAGGTCGGCCGAGTTGCCGCCAAGGCGATGGTTTATTTCCTCACCTTCTCGACACTTGCACTCGTTGTCGGACTGATTGTCGCGAATATCGTTCAACCTGGCGCCGGCCTCAACATCGATCCGGCCTCGCTCGATGTCCAAGCCGTTAAGGGCTATGTGGCCACGGCTCACGAGCAGTCCGTGACCAGCTTCCTGATGA
>NZ_RZPI01000479.1:0-4462 GCF_003998715.1 Mesorhizobium sp. M7A.F.Ca.CA.002.15.2.1 | reverse complement strand
ATGGGCATGACCGACAGGCAGCGCCTGTTCGGCGTCGAGTTCCCACTGGCCTTTCCAGTGATCCTGACCGGCATTCGCATCGTCTTGGTGCAGAACATCGGCCTCGCCACCATTGCCGCGCTGATCGGCGGCGGCGGTTTCGGCGTATTCGTCTTCCAGGGTGTGGGCCAGACGGCGATGGACCTTGTGCTGCTCGGCGCGGTGCCAACGGTCGCGCTCGCCTTTGCCGCCGCCATCATCCTCGATGCGGTGATCGAAATGACCGCCACCAGGCGCAGGGTTGAAACGGCATGATCGAGATCGAAGGCATTACCAAGCGCTATGACGCGACGACCGTGGTCGATGACGTGTCGATGGTCATCGAGCCGCGCACCATCGCCGTCATTGTCGGCACGTCCGGGTCCGGCAAGACGACGCTGCTGCGCATGATCAACCGGCTGGTCGAGCCGACCTCGGGCATCATCAAGCTCGACGGCGCCGACAATCGTTCGCTGCCCGGCTATGAGCTGCGCCGCAGCATCGGCTACGCCATCCAGGGCCACGGCCTGTTCCCGCATCGCACGGTGGCGCAGAACATTGCCACCGTGCCGGTGCTGCTCGGTTGGGACAAGGACCGCATCAAGGCCCGGGTCGACGAACTGATGACGCTCTATCAGCTTGACCCCGAAGCCTTCGGGCCGCGCTATCCGCACGAACTGTCCGGCGGCCAGCAACAGCGCGTCGGCGTTGCCCGCGCGCTCGCCGCCGAGCCCAACGTGCTGTTGATGGACGAACCGTTCGGCGCCCTCGACCCGATCATCCGCAACAAGGCGCAGGAAGATCTGCTGGCGATCCAGAAGCGCTTCGGCACCACCATCATCCTGGTCACCCACGACATGGAAGAGGCCGTGCATATGGGCGACAAGATCGCGGTCATGGATGCCGGCAAGCTGGTGCAATACGCCAAGCCCGCCGAGATCCTGGCAAAGCCGGCAAGCGCCTTCGTCGAGACCCTGGTCGGCGCCAGCGAAAGGCCGTTCCGGCTGCTGTCGCTCGGTCGGGTCCGCGATGCCGTGGAGAAGGGCTCCGCCGAAGGCGAGGCGATCCCCGGCGACGCCAGCCAGCGTGACGCGCTGGCCGAATTGTTGTGGACGGGCCGGCCGGCGCTGCCGGTCAAAGGCGCCGATGGCAAGCCGCTTGGCCGCGTCACCGTCGACGGGCTGGTGAAGCGCGCGGCGAGGCCCGCATGAAGGCCTGGCTTCCATCGCTGCTCAGACTTGCCCTGGTGATGCTGCTCGTTGCCTTCGTCACCAATCCCGGCTGGTTCGTGCCGCTGCTGAAGCCGCTGACCGAAAACAATGCGCCGGTGATCTACAACCAGGGCAGCCTGCTGACGCTGACATTGCTGCATTTGCGCACGGTTCTGATCGCCACCGTGGCAGCAACCATCGTTGCGGTGGCGCTTGCCATCCTGGTCACCAGGCCCGCCGGCGCCGAATTCCTGCCGCTGTCGCGCAGCCTGGTCAACATCGGCCAGACCTTTCCGCCCGTGGCGGTGCTGGCACTCGCCGTGCCGGCCGTCGGCTTCGGCGAGAAGCCGACACTGATCGCGCTGTTTCTCTATGGCCTGCTGCCGATCTTCGAGAACGCGCTGACCGGCCTGACGACGCTACCTGCCAACGTCGTCGAGGCGGCGCGCGGCGCCGGCATGACCGGTTGGCAAAGGCTCACCAAGGTCGAGCTGCCGCTCAGCGCCCCGATCATTCTCGGCGGCATCAGGCTGTCGGTGGTGATCAGCCTTGCCACGGCGACCATCGGTTCGACCGTGGCAGCCAAAACGCTGGGCGAAGTGATCATCGCCGGGTTGTTATCCAACAATCTCGCCTTCATCCTGCAGGGCGGCCTGATCGTGGCAGCCCTTGCCGTGCTGATCTATGACGGCCTGTCGGCCATAGAGCGCTACACGGCGCGCCGGATGGGCCGGGAGGCAGAGTAGCCACGCCCTGCGTCAGGGCTAATTTCAATCGATCTAATCGCAGGGTGCTGACGGCAGCCGCCGCCTGGTCCCAACCATTTGGGCGAAAGCCGGGCAAAAACCGAACAATATCTTGACGTTCGCAGCCCTGTTTCGCATACACCGCTGCGAAGAGGCGGATTCCGTGCTCGGAATCCGGTCTTTGTCTCAACGGCCCAGGGAGGGGTTCTTTTGGGCCATCAATCGAGGAAAATCCGGCAATGACAATTATTTCCGCCGTCATCGCCTGCGGCCTGCTTTCAATCCTTTACGCCATCTGGGCGACACGTTCGGTCCTTGCGGCCGATCAGGGCAATGCACGCATGCAGGAAATCTCCGCGGCTATCCGCGAGGGCGCACAAGCCTATCTGGCGCGTCAGTACACCACCATCGCCATCGTTGGCGTCGTCGTCCTCGTGCTCGCCTGGTGGTTGCTGTCCATCACCGCCGCGATCGGCTTCCTGATCGGAGCGGTGCTTTCAGGCGCCGCCGGCTTCATCGGCATGCATGTCTCCGTTCGCGCCAACGTTCGCACGGCGCAGGCCGCATCGAACAGTCTCGCTGCCGGCCTCGACATCGCGTTCAAATCGGGCGCCATCACCGGCATGCTGGTTGCTGGCCTCGCCTTGCTCGGCGTGTCGATCTACTACCTCATCCTGACCCACTTCATGGGCCTCCAGCCCAATGACCGCATCGTCATCGACTCGCTGGTCTCGCTCGGCTTCGGCGCATCGCTGATCTCGATCTTCGCTCGTCTCGGCGGCGGCATCTTCACCAAAGGCGCCGACGTCGGTGGCGATCTCGTCGGCAAGGTCGAAGCCGGTATTCCCGAAGACGATCCGCGCAACCCGGCCACGATCGCCGACAATGTCGGCGACAATGTCGGCGACTGCGCCGGCATGGCCGCTGACCTGTTCGAAACCTATGCGGTGACTGTCGTCGCCACCATGGTTCTGGCTGCCATCTTCTTTGGCGGCACCGCCGTGTTGGGTGCGGCCATGCTTTATCCGCTCGCCATCTGCGGCGCCTGCATCCTGACCTCGATCGTCGGCACCTTCTTCGTCAAGCTCGGTTCCAACGGCTCGATCATGGGCGCACTCTACAAGGGCCTGATCGTCACTGGCCTGCTGTCCATCGTCGGCCTCGGCGTCGCCACCCAGGTGACGCTCGGCTGGGGTGAGGTCGGCACGGTCGCCGGCATGGTCATCACCGGCAAGAACCTGTTCATCTGCGGCCTGATCGGCCTCGTGGTGACCGGTCTCATCGTGGTCATCACCGAATACTACACCGGCACCAACAAGCGCCCGGTCAATTCCATCGCCCAGGCGTCGGTCACCGGTCACGGCACCAACGTCATCCAGGGCCTCGCGGTCTCGCTGGAATCGACGGCGCTGCCGGCGATCGTCATCGTCGGCGGCATCATCTCGACCTATCAGCTTGCCGGCCTCTTCGGTACGGCGATCGCGGTCACGACGATGCTCGGCCTTGCCGGCATGATCGTTGCGCTCGATGCCTTCGGCCCGGTCACCGACAATGCCGGCGGCATCGCCGAAATGGCCGGCCTGCCCAAGGAAGTGCGCCACTCCACCGACGCGCTCGACGCGGTCGGCAACACCACCAAGGCGGTGACCAAGGGCTACGCCATCGGCTCCGCTGGTCTCGGCGCATTGGTGCTGTTTGCCGCGTACTCGAACGACCTGAAGTTCTTCGCCGCCAATGGCGACAAATATCCCTACTTCCAGGGCATGGGCGAGATCTCCTTCGATCTCTCCAACCCATACGTCGTCGCCGGCCTGATCTTCGGCGGGCTGATCCCGTATCTGTTCGGCGGCATCGCCATGACGGCCGTCGGCCGTGCGGCGGGCGCCATCGTCGAGGAGGTGCGCAAGCAGTTCCGCGAGGATCCGGGCATCATGGCCGGCACCTCGAAGCCGAACTACGCCCGCGCGGTCGACCTTCTGACCAAGGCGGCAATCAGGGAAATGATCATCCCGTCGCTGCTGCCGGTGCTGGCGCCGCTCGTCGTCTATTTCGGCGTGCTGCTCATCTCGGGCTCGAAGGCGTCTGCCTTTGCAGCGCTGGGTGCCTCGCTGCTCGGCGTCATCGTCAACGGCCTGTTCGTCGCTATCTCGATGACCTCTGGCGGCGGCGCCTGGGACAACGCCAAGAAGTCCTTCGAAGACGGCTTTGTCGACAAGGACGGCGTCAAGCATCTCAGGGGTTCCGAGGCGCATAAGGCTTCGGTGACCGGTGACACGGTCGGCGATCCCTACAAGGACACCGCTGGCCCCGCCGTCAACCCGGCGATCAAGATCACCAACATCGTCGCGCTCCTGCTGCTGGCCGTGCTCGCGCACGGCTGATCTAGGCTTCAGCCCGAAACAACCCGCGGGAGCGATCCCGCGGGTTTTTTGTTGAGCAATGCCATGTCGACGCGTCAACAAGCCGATCTCTTGCATGCGGTAAATG
>NZ_RZPI01000478.1:0-4463 GCF_003998715.1 Mesorhizobium sp. M7A.F.Ca.CA.002.15.2.1 | reverse complement strand
ATGCCTACACGTCGGCGGCGGCCAACAACGGTTCGGCCTTTGGCGGCCTCAGCGGCAACACGCCCTGGTACAACATCACCATCGGCATCGGCATGCTGATGGGCCGCTTCCTGGTCATCATCTCGGCGCTGGCCATTGCCGGCTCGCTGGTGGCGAAGAAAACGGTTCCGGCCTCCGCCGGCACCTTCCCGACCGACGGCCCGCTGTTCGTCGGGCTGCTGATCGGCGTCATCCTGATCGTCGGTGGCCTCACCTTCTTCCCCGCGCTCGCCGTCGGGCCGATCATCGAGCACCTGGCGATGGCTCACGGGCAGACCTTCTGAGACCGCCATGTCGTGGTTCAATGCCATGCGCCGCAAGGTCGCCCACAGGGACGATCACGGAAAGGAGGAGGGACCTCCTCCTTTCCCGACCCTGTCGACGTTTCTCGGCCTTGCGGCAGTCATGCTCGTCCTCTGGCTGCTGGCCTACGGGCCGCCCCATCTCTTTTCGGCATCCGATCATCCGGTGCCGTCCAACAACACCGAAGCCGGAGCTTCAAAATGAGCAACTCGAAATCAGCCAGCATCATGGATGCCAGCATCCTGCTTCCCGCCATCGGCGGCGCCTTCCGCAAGCTCGACCCGCGCACGCTGGCCAGGAACCCGGTGATGTTCGTCGTTGCCGTCGTCTCGGCGCTCACCACCGTGCTGTTCGTCAAGGACCTGGTCTCCGGCGGCGGCAATCTCGGCTTCACGCTGCAGATCATCATCTGGCTTTGGTTCACCGTGCTGTTCGCCAACTTCGCCGAAGCGGTCGCAGAAGGCCGCGGCAAGGCGCAGGCGGATTCGCTGCGCAAGGCACGCACCGAGACCAAGGCCAAGCTTTTAACCGGTGAAGACCGCACCAAATACAAACTTGTGCCCGGCACCAGCCTCAAGGTCGGCGATGCCGTGCTGGTCGAGGCCGGCGACATCATCCCGTCCGACGGCGAAGTGATCGAAGGCGTCGCTTCGGTCAACGAGGCCGCGATCACGGGCGAATCCGCGCCGGTGATCCGCGAATCCGGCGGCGATCGTTCGGCGGTCACCGGCGGCACGCAGGTGCTGTCCGACTGGGTTCGCGTGCGCATCACGGCGGCTTCCGGCCACACCTTCCTCGACCGCATGATCTCGCTGGTCGAAGGTGCGGAGCGCCAGAAGACGCCGAACGAGATCGCGCTCAACATCCTGCTCGTCGGCATGACGCTGATCTTCGTGCTGGCCACCGCGACGATCCCGAGTTTTGCTTCCTATTCGGGCGGCTACATTTCGGTGACCGTTCTGGTGGCGCTGTTCGTCACCTTGATCCCGACCACGATCGGGGCGCTGCTTTCGGCCATCGGCATCGCCGGGATGGACCGCCTGGTGCGATTCAACGTGCTGGCCATGTCGGGTCGCGCCGTGGAAGCCGCAGGCGACGTCGACACGCTGCTGCTCGACAAGACCGGCACGATCACGCTCGGCAACCGCCAGGCGACGCAGTTCCGCCCGGTCAAGGGCGTCACCGAACAGGAACTGGCCGACGCGGCCCAGCTTGCCTCGCTCGCCGACGAAACGCCGGAAGGCCGTTCCATCGTCGTGCTGGCCAAGGAGAAATACGCCATCCGCGCCCGCGACATGGCAACGCTGCACGCCACCTTCGTGCCCTTCACAGCACAGACCCGTATGAGCGGCGTCGACATCGATGGTTCGTCGGTGCGCAAGGGCGCCGTGGATTCCGTGCTTGCCCATGTCAACCAATCGACGGTCGCAGCCCATGCCACGCGGCCCGGCAGCGATACCGTCAGGGATCTCCAGGCCATCGCCGACGAGATCGCCAAGTCCGGCGGCACGCCGCTGGCGGTCGAACGCGACGGCCGCCTGCTCGGCGTCATCCACCTCAAGGACATCGTCAAGGGCGGCATCAGGGAGCGCTTCACCGAACTGCGCCGCATGGGCATCCGCACGGTGATGATCACCGGCGACAACCCGATGACGGCGGCGGCGATCGCCGCGGAAGCCGGCGTCGACGACTTCCTCGCCCAGGCCACACCGGAGGACAAGCTGAAGCTGATCCGCGACGAACAGGCCAAGGGCAAGCTGGTTGCCATGTGCGGCGACGGCACCAACGATGCGCCGGCCCTCGCGCAAGCCGATGTCGGTGTCGCCATGAACACCGGCACGGTCGCCGCCCGCGAGGCCGGCAACATGATCGATCTCGACAGCGATCCGACCAAGCTCATCGAGATCGTCGAGATCGGCAAGGCGCTCTTGATGACGCGGGGTTCGCTGACGACCTTCTCGATCGCCAACGACGTCGCCAAATATTTCGCCATCATCCCGGCGATGTTCGCCGTCTTCTACGTCGCACCGGGACAGACGACCGGTCCGCTGCAGGCACTCAACGTCATGCATCTGGCGACGCCGCAGAGTGCCATCCTGTCGGCCATCATCTTCAACGCGCTGATCATCATCGCGCTGATCCCGCTGTCGCTGAAGGGCGTCAAATATCGGGCCATCGGCGCCGGCGCGCTGCTCAGCCGCAATCTTCTCGTCTACGGCCTCGGCGGCCTCATCGTGCCTTTCGTCGGCATCAAGGCGATCGACATGATCGTCACCACGCTTGGCCTCGCTTAACTCTTTGTTTTAACGCAATTCCCTAGGGAAAACCGCTTCACACTTTTCCTGGAATTGCTTTGAGGAACATCTCCATGCTCACCCAGATAAGACCCGCGATCATCATGATCGTCTTCTTCACGGTCCTGACCGGCCTGATCTATCCCCTGGGCATGACCGGCATCGCCCAGGCGCTGTTTCCGCGGCAGGCCAATGGCAGCCTGGTCGAGAGGGACGGCAAGATCATCGGCTCCGAATCGATCGGCCAGGGGTTTGCCAGCGACAAGTATTTCCACGGCCGCCCTTCGGCTGCCGGCGACGGCTACAATGCAGCCTCCTCGAGCGGCAGCAATCTCGGCCCGACCAGTCCCAAGCTGATCGACCGCATCAAGGGCGACGCCGAGAAGTTGAAAGCGGAAAACCCGAACCAGCCTGTTCCGATGGATCTGGTGACGACGTCCGGCAGTGGCCTCGATCCCGACATCAGCCCGGAAGCCGCCTACTTCCAGGTCGCTCGGGTGGCCAAGGCCAGGGGCATCGAGGAAGCCAGGGTCAAGGCGCTTGTCGATGCCCAAGTCGAGGGCAGGGAACTCGGCTTCATGGGCGAGCCTGTGGTCAATGTGCTTGGCCTCAACCTTGCGCTGGACGTAGCGAAAGAGTGAATGGCGGCGGCCGGGGATCGACAGTACCCCCGGCGCCATCCATGATCGATCCCGATGCCTGACGACAGAAGCAGCGACACCAGACCCTCGCCCGACGCACTGCTTGACCATGCCGAGCGGGAGGGTCGCGGCCGCCTGAGAATTTTCCTCGGCGCGGCACCGGGCGTCGGCAAAACCTATGAGATGCTGATGTCGGGCCGCGCCAGGCTGGCCGACGGCGTGGATGTGGTGATCGGCGTCGTCGAGACGCATGGCCGCAAGGAAACAACGGCCCTGGTCGAGGGCTATGAGGTCATTCCCCGCCGCAAGGTCGACTACAAGGGGCGTATCCTCGACGAGATGGATATCGACGCCATCCTCGCCCGGCGCCCGGCGCTGGTTCTTGTCGACGAGCTCGCCCACACCAACGCGCCCGGCAGCCGCCACCCCAAGCGCTACCTCGACGTCCAGGAGATCCTGACGCACGGCATCGACGTCTATACGACGCTTAACATCCAGCATGTCGAAAGCCTGAACGACGTCGTCGCCCAGATCACCAAGGTCAGGGTTCGCGAGACGGTTCCCGATTCCATCATCGACCAGGCCGACGATGTCGAGATCATCGATCTCACCCCCGACGACCTGATCAAGCGGCTCGAGGAAGGCAAGGTCTATTTCCCCAACACCGCGCAGCGCGCGATCGAGAACTATTTCTCGCCGGGCAATCTGACGGCGCTCAGGGAACTGGCGCTGCGCCGCACCGCGCAGCGTGTCGACGACCAGTTGCTCATCCATATGCAGGCGCACGCCATTCCAGGACCGTGGGCGGCAGGCGAAAGGGTCCTCGTCTGCCTCGACGCGCGACCTGGAGGAGCGGCCCGCGTGCGCTATGCGCGCAGGCTGGCCGACCGGCTGCGTGCGCCGTGGACGGCGCTGCACGTCGACAGCACGCGCTCGGCCAGCATGCCCGAGAATGACAAGGACCGGCTGGCGACGAACCTGCGCCTTGCCCAGCAGCTTGGCGCCGAGGTGACGACCATTCCGGGTCAGAATGTGGCGCAGGACATCGTGCGTTATGCGACGGCGAACAATTTTACCCATATCGTCGTCGGCAGGCCGACCCGGTCGCGCTGGCGCGAATTGATCGAAGGCTCGCTCACCTACGATCTCATCCGCAATGCCGGCGATATCAGCGTCCATGTCATTT
>NZ_RZPI01000477.1:0-4464 GCF_003998715.1 Mesorhizobium sp. M7A.F.Ca.CA.002.15.2.1 | reverse complement strand
TCGGCATCCCCGGCAAGAGCGGCGTCGGCGGCGGCATATTGGGCATCGTGCCGGGCGTGGCGTCGCTTGCCGTCTGGTCGCCCGGCCTCAATGCCAACGGCAACTCCAAGCTGGGGTCGATCGCGCTGGAAAAGCTGGCCAGGATGATGAACTGGTCGATCTTCGCGCCGTGATGCATGTCGCCCAAAAGGTGCGGAGCGGTTTTGGGACAACGACATGCATAAAAATCAAGGAAGCGTTTTAGCCTTTCGCGATCCGGAATAGCGCCAGATAAGAAAATCCCGCACCGTCTTCGAGACGGCGCGGGATTTTTTGTCAACAAACTAGCTCAGGTGGCTGAAAGGCTTAGAAAAAGCCCTTCCGCTGCCACCATCCGCCGCGTTTCGGCTTGTCGTCGGTCTTGTCGTCGGTCTTGTCCTCGGCCTTGGCCGCGGGTTCTTCCGCTACAGTCGAAGACACCACCGGCTCGACCGGCGCATTCACCGCCGCCGGCTTGCGCCGCGACGGGCGGGCCTTCGGTGCCTTCTCGACAGCCGCTGCTTCGTCGGACGCCGTGGCCGGCGTCTCGACCGGTGCTTCCGCCTCGGCAGCCGGCTCTTCGGCGACGATTTCGGCTGCGGCCTTCTTCGGCTTGGCGGCACGGCGTGGCTTCTTCGGCTTCTCCATGCTCGGCGCGTCGTCATTGGCCGGAGCAAGCACCACCGGCTCTTCGGCCGCTGCGGTAACCACCGGCTCGCTGGCGATCACCTCGGTTGCCGAGACTTCGCCTTCGGACGCGTCGGCTGCTTCGCCAGCACTTGCCTCAGCCTCGCCTTCACCGTCTTCGCGGCGGTTGCGCTTGCCGCCGCGCTTGCCGCGCCGGCGCTTCTTGCCCTGGCCTTCGTCCGAAGCTTCAGCTGTGGCAGGAGTTTCGGAAACACCAACAGGGGCATTGTCGTCCGCTTCCGCGTCGCCATCTCCGGCGGCCGAGTCCGAGTCCGAAAACTCGCCGGCCGGAGCCGAGACGGAAGCACCGTCCGCAGGGGCGCCATGTTCGCGATCGCGATCCTTGCCGCCACGCCGACGCCGACGCTTGCGGCGCTTGCGGTCGCGGCCTTCGCCTTCCTCACCACCGGCAGCGGGCCGCGGCTGCTGTTGCTGCGGCTGCTGGCGTGGCTGTTCTGCCTGGATCGGCGCCTCGTCGTCTTCCTCGATGACGGCAATCTCATCCTCGGGCTCGTCCGGCTCGACATAGGCCGGGAAGCTGCGCGCCTCGACAAAGCCTTCCGGCTTTTCAGCCAACGCGCCGCGGAAGATCGCATAGTGCTGCGAACCCACCGAATCGTCGGCCTCGACGGTGATCGTCAGCCCGAAGCGGCTTTCGAGTTCCACCAGCGTGCCGCGCTTGTGGTTGAGCACGTAGAGTGCTGTCGCCGCCGGCGTCCGCACCGTGATGTGGCTGCGCGAATCCTTGAGCAGGAATTCCTCGATCGCCCGCACCACCATCAGCGCGACCGACGAATCGGAGCGCACATGGCCGGTGCCGCCGCAATGCGGGCAAGGCTTCATGGTCGATTCCAGCACGCTGGCGCGGATGCGCTGGCGTGACATCTCCATCAGGCCGAAATGCGAGATACGGCCGACCTGGATGCGCGCACGATCGTTCTTGAGGTGATCCTTCAGCCGCTTCTCGACGGAGCGGTTGTTGCGGTTCTCCTCCATGTCGATGAAGTCGATGACGATCAGGCCGGCAAGATCGCGCAGCCTTAGCTGACGCGCGACTTCCTCGGCCGCTTCCAGATTGGTGTGGAGCGCGGTGTCCTCGATCGAGTGCTCCTTGGTGGAGCGGCCCGAATTCACGTCGATGGCAACCAGCGCTTCGGTCTGGTTGATGATGATGTAGCCGCCGCTCTTCAGCGTCACTTGCGGCTGCAGCATGCGGTCGAGCTGTGCCTCGATGCCGTTGCGCACGAAGATCGGCGTCGTGTCGCGGAACGGCTGAACCACCTTGGCGTGGCTCGGCATCAGCATGCGCATGAAGTCCTTGGCCTCGCGGTAGCCTTCCTCGCCGGAGACAAGAATCTCGTCGATATCCTTGTTGTAGAGGTCGCGCACCGAGCGCTTGATCAGGCTGCCTTCCTCGTAGACCAGGGCAGGGGCCGTGGACTGCAAGGTGAGATTGCGGACATTTTCCCAAAGCCGCATCAGATATTCGTAGTCGCGCTTGATCTCTGCCTTGGTGCGGCTCTCGCCGGCGGTGCGCAGGATGACGCCCATGCCCTGCGGCACTTCGAGATCGGCGACGACCTCCTTGAGCCGCTTGCGGTCGACCGCGCTGGTGATCTTGCGCGAAATGCCGCCGCCACGCGCCGTGTTCGGCATCAGCACCGAATAGCGGCCGGCCAGCGACAGATAGGTGGTCAGCGCCGCGCCCTTGTTGCCGCGCTCTTCCTTGACGACCTGCACCAGGAGGATCTGCCGGCGCTTGATCACTTCCTGGATCTTGTACTGGCGGCGCACCGGCTTGCGGCGGTTGCGCACTTCTTCCAGCGCATCCTCGGCGCCGACCGATTCGACCTCGTGATCGTCCGGATGCGAGGACTGCACTTCTTCCAGCATGCCGCGATCATTGTCGCCGGAGGTCGCTTCGCTGCCTTGTTCGGCCAGCGGGACGGCTTCGGAAATCACATCGGCCTCGACCGAGGCGGCGATCGACGTCGGGCCGCCTTCGCGGATTTCGCCTTCGTCCTGCTCGGCCGAATCCTCGCCATGCTCGGACGCATCGGCATGTTCGGACGAATCAGCCGCATGTTCAATGATCTCGGACGTGTGCGAGATGTCCTCGACACCAGCGTCGGCACCTTCTTCTGCCTCGTCGGCAGCGTCGCTCGCCTCGCCGGAATCGGCTGCATCGCGCTTGTGCTCGCCCCGGTCGCGGGGCTTGCCGCCGCGCCTGCGGCCGCGCCGTCCGCGATCGCGGCTCTGGCGATCATCGCCGTCGCCGTCCTCGTTCTCCTCGTCCTCAGCCTCCTGCGCTTCCGCGCGCAGCAGTGCCTGACGATCGGCGACCGGAATCTGGTAGTAATCGGGGTGGATTTCACTGAAGGCGAGAAAACCGTGACGGTTGCCGCCATATTCGACAAAGGCTGCCTGAAGGGAGGGCTCTACGCGCGTTACGCGGGCTAGGTAGATGTTTCCTTTGAGCTGCTTCTTGTCCTGGGATTCAAAGTCGAATTCTTCAATACGGTTACCGCGTATGACGACAACGCGTGTTTCCTCCGGGTGGGAGGCGTCTATCAGCATTTTGTTGGGCATTATTTCGTTTCCCCCCGGCAGCCGTCAGCCGCAGCTTGCGAGGCAAAGCCTGCTGCTGCGTGTCTGGAATGTGGGTGCCGGATATTTGAACGTCCGTCGGCCGCCGCTTGAGCGCCATGGCGGTGCCGCCCGCAGCCATAATGGCGCGGTTTGATGCGGACCTTTCCATGATTGCGCTTGAAGCCATCGTCACCAACAGAACCTTTTGAACCAAAGCCCGGACGAACCGGACCAGCTTGTTTGCTCATACAGAGCCGGCACGGGAACAAACCCGGCCGTTTTCCTCACGCAGGCGATTCCCCCGCCACGGGAGCACGCCTGCGAAATTCGTCGCGATCACCTGAACCCTTTTCGCCTGAAGCGAAAGGAGCCGCCTTTACGTCTGACCCTGTAGCAAGAAGCTGCGGAGGAGGGCGGTTCCAGGATTGCAGTGATCCACCATCGCTTTTATGATTTGGCGGGGTGGATGGCAACCCCGATTTCCGATGCCGGCAAAAAGCCGTTCCGTAGCGTAAAGCCAGGCTTGCGGCCCTGCATGAAAAGGCTTGGTTAACCTTCTCTGGATACCAATCGTTAATCGAGTTCGCGGCCTAACCGGCATTTCGACGAAACGACCGGGCGCCGGGCGCCAAACCGGGAGCGACTGCAAGAGAGATGGGATTGGCGGACTTCACAGACAAGGGATGTCGTGTCGGCGGCCGGATCCTGGCCGCTTTCTGCCTCTTGCTGCTGCTGGCGGCCTCATCCGTCTTGTCCTCAAATGCCAGTGCCGCCGACGCTCCGCTCGTGGCAAAAGGCTACAAGATGGCCGGCGATGCCACCAAGATGCGCATCGTCATGGATTTCGACCGCGAACCCGATATCAAATGGTTCCTGCTGCGTGGTCCCAACCGTCTTGTCATCGATCTCGCGAATACGAGATTCGCCGTGGATGCCAAGGATTTGAAGGCGCGGGGCCTGGTCAAGGGCGTGCGCCTGGGCGAACTCGGCGAGGGCGTTTCGCGTCTGATCCTCACCGGCAAGGGACCCTTTGCCGTCGACAAGCTCGACGTGCTCAAGAACGAGGACGGAACCGGCTACCGCATTGCCATCGACATGTCGGCGGCATCCGAACGCGAGTTCGATGCCGCACTTGCCAATCAGGCGCTGACCACCGGATCGACCGTTTCG
>NZ_RZPI01000476.1:0-4465 GCF_003998715.1 Mesorhizobium sp. M7A.F.Ca.CA.002.15.2.1 | reverse complement strand
GTATTTGATGTTGGTGTCGGGATCGAACAGGCCCTTGGCGGAGCCGCTATAGCCCATCATCCGAGCCGTGGCCGGCTTGATCTGCATCAGGCCGATCTCGTCGGCGCTGCCGACGATGTTGGGCCGGTAGTTGCTCTCGATCTTGATGACCGCCGAGGCGAGCGACACGGGCACGCCTTCGATCGCCGCATAGCGGGCAACGATTGCGGAATACTGGCCGCTGCTCGCCACCGCGGCCGTCGACTCCGCCGCGTTCCTGAGGCCGATCGATGCCGTTCTCGTCATGTCGACGGTCTTGCGGCCGCGCTTCGTCTGCCTTTTGGCGATGGACTTCTTCGGTTTGGACCAGCTTGCCTTTTCCGCTTTGGCGGAAGCCCGCTTCGTCTCCGCTTTGGCGGATGCCTGCTTTGTCGCCTTGGCGTCGTGGCCTGCCTTGCCGCTTTTTGCGGATACCACGGGAAACCCTTGATCGGCCCGCGGGCTGAATGACGCTGCATGCGCCGCACTGAAGGCAAAAGTCATTACGCCGGCAGCAAGAGCTGCCGTTAAAACGGTAAATTTCTGCATGTGATCCTGTTCTGTCTGAACCGCGCGAAGATGTTCACGCAGCAACGCCTAACCAACGTCGGAACAACCCGGGGGGGGCTTGGGGTCCGACATCTACACGTCAGCCGTTTGACGCCCGAATTGGTGTCAAACAAGGCCAGGCAAGTCACTTTGAGTGACAGCCTGTAACTTAAGGATTGGAAAGAATTGCTTGGGAGAGGTCTCCCGGGGATTAGCGCTTCACGGAAGCAAGCAGCCTTTGCAGCGTCCGCAGCGTCGAGCCGTCGGCAACGCCGTCCACCTTGCGCGGCCGGAAATGCCGTTGGAAGGCTTCGACCACCGCCTCCGTCTGCCGGTCGAAAACGCCGGATATTTCAACGCCATAGCCGTAGAGCGCCAGCATCGACTGCAACGCTTCGATATCGCCGCCGGTGTCGCCGGTTGTCAGAGTAGCGCCTCGCCTGACGGGGGCGGCCGTAACGAGATGGCCGACACCGGCCTCGAATAGCGCCCGCCACGGAAACTTCTCGCCGGGATCGATTTTGCGCCCCGGCGCAACATCGGAATGCGCGAGTACCCGCTCGGCGGCGATCGAATGCCGACCGGCGATCCCCCGGCACAGCCCGATCACGGCATCGATCTGCCGCCGGGGAAAACCGGGATAGCCCAGCGAATGCCCCGGATTGACGATCTCGATGCCGACGGAACAGGAATTGATGTCGGCGCATCCGAACCACGAACTCTTGCCGGCGTGCCAGGCGCGGTCGCTTTCCCTGACCATCTGCACGATATGGCCATTCTCGTGGACCAGATAATGCGACGAGACCTCGCTGGCCGGATCGCAAAGCCAGGCCTCGGCCCCGGCGCCGGTCGCCATGCCTGTGTAGTGCAGCACGATCATGTCGGGCCTGGGTGTTGTCTCGCGCCGCGGGCCGAAATTCGGCGATACCCTGACTTCGGCACGTGGCTCGTCGGGCAGAAAGCCGCTCATGCGTGGCGCAGGCCCCGCTCGATCATCTCGTAGGCGGCATTGATCGCCGCCACCCTGGTGGTCGCGATCTTGATGAATTCCTGAGGCAGGCCGCGCGCGATCAGCCGATCCGGATGATTGTCGGAAACCAGCTTGCGATAGCGTTTCCTGACCTCTTCGAACGGCTTGCCGCGCTCGATGCCCAGCACGACATAGGGATCCCCGGCGCCGAGATTGACGTGCCGGGCCATGATGGCTTCGTAATGCGCTTCGTCGATGCGGAAAATCTCGGCGATGCGGTGCAGGAAATGGCCTTCGCGCTCGTGCACCAGCCCGTCGGCCTTGGCAATGTGGAACAGACCGTCGAGTATGTCTTCAAGCATCACGCAGTTGGAATGCCCCGAACCGCACATCTGGGCCATCCGCTCGGCATAGGTTTCGAAACCGGCCACGTCGCGCTGGGCGAGATCGAACAGCCGCGCCACATTGCGCGTCTCCTTCGGCGGCACTTCGAATATCTCCTGGAAGGCGCGCACCTCGTCCTGGGTGACGATGCCATCGGCCTTGGCCATCTTGGCCGACAGCGCGATCATCGCCACCGAAAAGGCGACACGCCGGCGCAAATCCGCATCGCCGGAGAAAACCGTGCGCACAGCCTCGACAACGTCGACGACACCCGACGAGGTTGAGGATGAAACGCGGGTGATGAACTCGCCGAGGCGATCCCAAATCGACATGGCCTGCTTCTTAGAGCCACCGCTCCCTCCTATCAAGCCGGGACAGTGCCGCAGGCTTTGCGCGACAAATCGATCCGGCGCGCGAGAGGGATTGGCCCACGGCGCTCGGACGACATGAGAAAGGCCGGCGCGAGCCGACCTTCCTCATTCATCACAAGAAGTACTGCTTGCTCACTACTGCGCGGGCGCAGGAGCTGGTGTTGCCGGAGCCGGCTCGGCGGGCTTCTCGGGTGTGATGCTCTTCGTGGTCGAATTATCCGTTGCCGGAGGCGTCGCGGCCGGCGGCGTGGCTTCCGGGGTGGCCGGTTTCATCGGTTCCTCGGCGGCCGGCGGGTTGGTGCTCTGGGTGGTGGTGTTGTCCGTACCGCTGTCACTGCAGGCGGCGACGCCAAGCAAAGCCAAACCGGAAACGGACGCGAGAATGAGCTTTTTCATTTGTCTCTCCTTCAACACACGCTCACGTTGCCGTGAGCGGTCGAAGGACAAATGCGTCAGCCGGCCATGAGTTTCGTAACGTTGCGTTTCCGCATGTAACATCGTCTGGTTCATTTGCGATTGCCGCTCAGGCCGTAGCGAACTAACAGCATGTGCCGAAACACCGATCGAACAGAAGAGCGCCAGGGGCTGTCATGACCGAAAAATGGGATTTCTGGATCGACCGCGGCGGCACATTCACCGATATCATCGGCCGAGATCCGGAGGGCGGGCTGCACCCGCGCAAGCTTCTCTCCGAAAATCCCGAAGCCTATAACGATGCCGCCATCCAGGGCATTCGCGACCTTCTTGGCTTGTCGGCCGGCGACACGATCCCGAGCGGCCTGATCGGCGACATCAAGATGGGCACCACGGTCGCCACAAATGCGCTGCTGGAGCGCAAGGGCGACCGCGTGCTTTTGCTCATCACCAAGGGCTTCCGCGATGCGCTGAAGATCGCCTACCAGGCGCGCCCGGACATCTTCGCCAAGGAGATCATCCTTCCCGAACAGCTCTACGAGCGCGTCATCGAAATCAACGAGCGTGTGCGCGCCGATGGCTGCGTCGAACAATTGCTCGATATCGCCGCCTGCCGGCCGGCGATCGAACAGGCCAGGGCCGATGGCATCGATGCGGTCGCCATCGTCTTCATGCACGCCTGGAAATACCCCGAGCACGAGAAGGCGGTGGCGAAAGTCTGCCGCAAACTCGGTTTCAGCCAGGTCTCGGTCAGCCATGAGGTCTCGCCGCTGATCAAGCTGGTCGGCCGCGGCGACACCGCGGTGGTCGACGCCTATTTGTCGCCGATCCTATCGCGCTATGTGCAAAGGGTGGCGGGAGAGTTGGGTGCGGCGCCAAGCTCCCCTCTTGTGGGGGAGAGCGATCGATTCCCCCGCCTGATGTTCATGATGTCGTCGGGCGGTCTCACCGCCGCCGACATGTTCCAGGGCAAGGACGCACTGCTGTCAGGACCAGCCGGCGGTGTCGTCGGCATGGTCGAGACGGCCAGGCTCGCCGGCTTCGACAAGGTCATCGGTTTCGACATGGGCGGCACCTCGACCGACGTCGCTCACTATGACGGCGAATATGAGCGCGCCTTCGACACCGAGGTCGCCGGCGTGCGCATCCGCGCGCCGATGATGCGCATCCATACCGTCGCCGCCGGCGGCGGCTCGATCCTGCATTACGAGGCCGGCCGCTTCCGGGCCGGGCCGGATTCGGCTGGCGCCAATCCCGGCCCGGCAGCCTACCGGCGCGGCGGCCCGCTCGCCGTCACCGACGCCAATGTGATGCTGGGCAAGCTGCAGCCCGATTTCTTCCCGGCCATTTTCGGACCCGGCCAGGACCAGACGCTCGACGTCGAGACGGTACGGGCAAAATTCGCCGCACTCGCCGCCGAAATCGGCGACGGCCGGTCGCCCGAGTCTGTCGCCGAGGGCTTCGTCACCATCGCCGTCGAAAACATGGCCAATGCCATCAAGAAGATCTCCGTGCAGCGCGGCTACGACGTCACCGAATATCTCTTGAACTGTTTTGGCGGCGCCGGCGGCCAGCACGCTTGCCTGGTCGCCGATGCGCTCGGCATGGAAGCGGTGCTGATCCATCCCTTCTCAGGTCTTCTGTCGGCCTATGGCATCGGCCTGTCCTCGGTCTTTGCCTCGCGCCAGCAGGCGCTGCTGAAACCGCTTGCCGAAGAGTCCAGAACGGAGATCGGCAACCTCATTGCCATCTTGAGGAA
>NZ_RZPI01000475.1:0-4473 GCF_003998715.1 Mesorhizobium sp. M7A.F.Ca.CA.002.15.2.1 | reverse complement strand
GGAAACGGCCGACGCGACACCCAGTTTTTGCGCTGCCGCTGCGACCAGCATCTGCCGGGCAGCGGCACCCGCTTGCCGCATCTTGTCAAAACCGTCGCGTGTCGAAGCCGAACCGCCGGTGCCCTGCAGGGCAAGGAATTTGCCGACCACACCGAGACCGGAACGCACCGCCTGCGCGGTCAGGCTTTCATCGAAGAAGGCGAACGGACCGCCCTCCTCGAGGATCGCGGCGTTGTAATAGGCATGGGATGCCGGTCCATGCTCGACCATGACCCGGTCGAGCCCGACGTCGAGTTCCTCTGCGACCATGGCCGCAAGCGTCGTCGAGATGCCTTGCCCCATCTCGGCGCGCGGCGCGACGATGGTGATGGTGTTGTCGGCGCCGATTTTCACATAAGGGTTGAACGTCGCCTCGCCCTTGCCAAGCTCGGCCTCGAGCGGGTTCGGGAACGGCTTGCGATAGTAGTAATAGCCGACGGCAACGCCGCCAGCGACAGCGGCAGCGCCAATCAGAAACGTGCGGCGGGCGATCTTTCCGACACTGGCCATGGTCAGAGCCCCGCCGTCTTGAGCGCCGCGGCCTTTTTGATGGCCGAGCGGATTTTGGGATAGGTGCCGCAGCGGCAGAGATTGCCGCCCATGGCGTTGTCGATGTCGGCATCGCTCGGGTCGGCGACTTCATCGAGCAGCGCCACCGCGCTCATGATCTGGCCGGCCTGGCAGTAGCCGCATTGCGCGACCTGTTCCTCCAGCCATGCCTGCTGCACCGGATGCAGTCCGCCTGCCGTGCCGATGCCTTCAATGGTGGTGACGGCGCCGCCGACCTCGCCGACGGGAAACGAACAGGAACGCACCGGCTGACCGTCGACATGTACAGTGCAGGCGCCGCAGGCGGCGATGCCGCAGCCAAACTTTGGCCCGGTCTTGCCAATGAGATCGCGCAGTGCCCACAGCAGCGGCATGTCCGGATCGGCGTCGATATCGAATGACTGACCGTCGACGGTGAGGCGCATGGGGATACCCTTTGTTGTCGTCCACTGCCAAGGGCGAAGCGGCCTCCCGGCCGTTTCGCTCCGATACAGATTGACAAATTTCGTCATTTTGTCAATTAGGATTTTGCAGGATAGAATTGCTCTATGAACCAGATCGAAGACACCGCCACCGCCGATCCCAAACGCGTCCGTATTCTGGATGGCGCGATGAAGGTGTTTTTGGCCTATGGCTTCTCGCGCACCACCATGGACGACATTGCCCGTGCCGCCGACATGTCGCGCCCGGCGCTCTATCTCCTGTTCAAGAACAAGACCGACATTTTCCGCGCCATCGCCATGATGATCCTGTCGCGCTCGGTCGAGGCGGCAAGGTTTGCCCTATCCGGCGACGGCCCTTTCACCGAGCGCATGATGCGAGCCATCGATGAGGCCTTTATCTCGATGATGAGCGCGGTCGTTGCCTCGCCGCACGGCGCCGAATTGCTGGACATGAAATCGAGCCTTGGCGATCTGGTGGGCTGCTGGCGCGGCGGGCTTGGCCAACACATCGGCGCCGCGATAGAGGGCGAGGCAGCCAGGAACGGCGTCGATCTGGCGGCCAGGGGCCTGTCGGCGCAACTGCTTGCCGACATGCTGCTCGACGGGCTGGAAGGCATGAAGGCGCGGATCAGAGATCCGGAAGGGCAGCGGCAGGCAGCCGCTGCCCTGATCAGGGTGATCGACCTGACCTTGAAAGCATGATTGCGGACCAATCGATGCACATCGATTGGTCGCTCAGGCGCGCCGGCGCTCTGCCTCCGGGTTCTTGCGGGCCGCAAGAAATTCCTTGACCCGCCGGCCGGGTGCCGGACCGCGTACCGGCTTGAAGCCGTCATCCAGTTCGCCGGAGAGATCGAGCGTCGGTCGCTTGCCGACGGCGTCGTAATTCTCTTCCAGCCAGTCGCTGGCGGCGGTGCGGCCGAGATCTCTGAGGTAGGTCAGAAACGCCCATTCGGCGTTGACCTTCGAGGACGCCGACAGGTCCTTGAACGCCTCGTCGGCATCGATGCGGTGCATGCGGATGTCGCGGTACTCGCCATGTGGCAGACGGCCGGCGGCGATCAGCTCCTTGACGAAGGCAATCGAGCGGAATTCGCGCAGCAGCCCGGCGTTGAAGGTGATCTCGTCGATGCGGTTCTGGATCTCGTTGGCGCTTCTTGGTGTTCCCTCGCGCACCACCGGATTGATCTGCACCAGAAGCACGTCCTCGGTCGCAGCCGTCTTGAAGAACGGATAAAGCGCCGGATTGCCGCCATAGCCGCCATCCCAATAGGGCACGCCCTTGATCTCGACGGCGCGGAACAATTGCGGCAGGCAGGCCGAGGCCATCACCGTATCGAGGTCGATCTCCCCGTCGGAAAAGACGCGCAACTGTCCGGTCTCGACATTGGTCGCCGAGATGAACAGTTCCATCGACTTGCAGGCGCGGACGTTCTCGAAATCGATCTCCTGCTGCACCACGTCGCGCAGCGGATTGAGGCCGAGTGGGTTGGCGACATAGGGCGAGAACACCCGCGACATGGTATCGAAGAAGAGATAGCCGGGCGTGTTCTCGATCGACCAGTTGCCCCAGGCGACGTCCCACGGCATGCGCTGCACCGGGCTGAACCGCCCCTTGGCCGCCACCGCGCGCCAGAAATCGTCAAGTTTTTGCCGCGCGCCTTCGACTCCGCCGCGCACATATCCGTCGGCCAGCGCCACCGCGTTCATGGCGCCGGCGCTGGTGCCGGACACTGCTGATATCTCCAGCCGTCCGTCCTCCAGCAGCCGGTCGAGCACACCCCAGGAAAAGGCCCCGTGCGAGCCGCCGCCCTGAAGCGCTACGTTGATCTTCTTCGTCTCCTCCGCCTTGCCGTTCTTGGTCATGGCGTCGTCCTTGATCTATCCCTTTGGGTGGATGAGAGAGTTTTGCGCCTCACGCGGCGGTCCAGCCGCCGTCGACCGACAGTTGCGTGCCGTTGACCTGCGCCGCCGCGTCCGAGCACAGGAACACCGCCGCTGCCGCGATCTGCTCCACCGTGACGAATTCCTTGGTCGGCTGCTTGTCCAGCATGACCTCACGGATGACGGTCTCGCGGTCCATCTGATGGGCTTTCATCTGGGCGGGGATCTGCGCCTCGACCAGCGGCGTCAGCACATAGCCGGGGCAGATGGCGTTGCAGGTGATTTTTTCGCGCGCCAGTTCGAGCGCAACGGTTTTGGTCAATCCCATGATGCCGTGCTTGGCCGAGACATAGGCCGATTTGAACGGCGACGCGACCAGGCCATGCGCCGAGGCGATGTTGACGATCCGGCCGCCGCCGGCCTTTTTCATCAGCGGGATGGCGGCCGCGATGGTGTGGAACGCCGACGACAGGTTGATGGCAATGATGGCGTCCCATTTCTCGATCGGGAACTCTTCCACCGGCGCGACATGCTGGATGCCTGCATTGTTGACGAGAATATCGACCGAACCGAATGTCTCGGCCGCCTTGGCGATCAGCGCCCGGCATTCGGCCGGCTTCGACATGTCGGCCTTGATATAGGCCGTCTTCGCCTTGTGCTGTCTGGCGATCGCGTCAGCGATGGCGTGGTCGGCAGCCGTGTCGGAGAAGGAGTTGACGACGACATTATGGCCTTCGGCCGCCAACGCCTGGGCGATGGCCAGGCCAATGCCCGATGTGGAGCCGGTGATGACTGCGTGTTTTCTGGCGGCCAAGGTCGAAATCCTCTGGTTGCGGCAAGAGCGATCTTATGTTGCAGTGCAGCATATATGCTCAATGCGACGCAATAACAGCGGCCAGAATTTTTCGACGAGATGAAATTTTCGTCATGAGCGGCCACACGGCCGCTCACCAGGAGGATCCTGATCGGATCGGAGTCGCTCGCCAGGCGCCGAAAGAACCTCAGGCGACCAGGTCCGGCACCGGCCCGACATAGCGCGACTGCGGTCGGATCAGCCGTCCAGTCGTCTGCTGTTCACGCGCATGCGCGATCCAGCCGGCCACGCGCCCGGCGGCAAAGACATTGCTGAAAGCTTGCGGCGGAAAGCCCGCCGCTTGCAGCACCAGCGCGGTGTAGAACTCGACATTGGTCTGCAGCGAACGCTGCGGCTTGGCGATCCTAAGCACCTCGAGCGCCGTTTGCTCGACGGTCTCCGCAAAGGCCAGCCGGCGACCGGTTTCGCCCTCGCCGCCGAGTTGCCGCACGACGGCCTTCAGCACATCGGCGCGCGGATCGCGCACACGGTAGATGCGATGGCCGAACCCCATGATGCGCCTGCCCTGCGCGATCTCGTTGCGCAGCCAGCCGGCGGCATCGCCATGCGCCTGGATCGCATCCAGCATCTCGATGACGGGGCCAGGCGCGCCACCATGCAGCGGCCCTTTGAGCGCGCCAAGCCCGGCCAGCACAGAGGATGTCAGGCCGGCCTGCGTGGAGGCGACCACGCGCGTCGCAAAGG
>NZ_RZPI01000474.1:0-4474 GCF_003998715.1 Mesorhizobium sp. M7A.F.Ca.CA.002.15.2.1 | reverse complement strand
TTATGGATATGCTCGTAGAGGCTCGACCACTCGGCCCGGGTGCCATCGGGGCTCGAGGTATAGCGGCTGGGGTGGAGGCTGCCGTCAAGGGATGCCAGCATATGGCAGATGATTTGCGGCTTCATGTTGTTCTCCAGTCGAGTGCTTTGGGTTCAGTCCAAAGTAGTGCCACGCCGGGAGAATGGAAGCCGCACGCCTCATGACGTACCCAGCCGTTGAGACGGCATGTGCCGGCAGGTATCATGACCGGATGTCCGCGAACATAATCCTGTTTCATTCGGTTCTGGGGCTGCGCGAGCACGAGCGGCATCTCGCTGGAAAGCTGGGCGCCGCCGGTCACGCCGTTTCGCTGCCGGACCTCTATGCGGGCGTGGCGACGGACGATCTCGAGCAAGGCTTCGCGATCAAGGCGCGGATCGGCTGGGAGGTCATTTGCCAAAGGGCGCGCGATGCCCTGGCCTCGACGCCCGGCGATACGGTGCTGGCGGGGATTTCGATGGGTGCAGGCGTGGTCGCGTCAGTCTGGGCCTTGCGGCCGCTGACGGCCAAGGTGCTGCTGTTGCATGGGCTGGCAACCGTGCCTGCGAACATCCGGCCCGGCCTGCCGGTTCAATTGCATGTCGCCGACACCGATCCGTTCTTCCCCGAGCCGGATGTCCGCGCCTGGCAGCACGCCGCCGAGGCCGCGCAAACCGATGTGCGGATCTTCCGCTATCCAAACTCGGGACATTATTTCTCGGATCCAGCTCTGCCCGACTACAACGACACAGCCGCGGCGCTGCTTTGGCAGCGTGTTCTGGCGTTCCTGGATTGAGAAGCAGAGGGGCGGCCTTGCATTGGAGGTCTTCCGACAAAGCGGCCCCCACGCCGGAAATCCAAAATCCGACAATTCCGATAATTTGCCTGGCACCGCTGTTATATCGATGTTGCACAAATGGTTGGCCCTGGGTTAGCATCCCTGCGCAGGCGTCGGTGGGAGGCTCTTTTTACAGCGGCGGCCAGCTGGAGCGGCATGCGTTTTCGGGCGCAGGGAGGATGCTCCACACTTTGAACCGACGCATGATCCTTCCTGAAACCGATCCCGGTTTTCGGGTCGTGCGTTCTTGTGGAGGAGGATCCCATGAACAGACGTGAATTCCTGCTGTCGTCCGCGGCTTTCGGCGCCATGATGGTTGCCGCGCCTTCTGTGTTTGCGCAGGACAAGCTCACTATCCTTGGCTCGGTGCCCAGTCTCGGCTTTCCGTTCTTCGTGCACATGCTGAACGAGATCAAGGCGGAAGCCGCCACGCAAGGCGTCAATCTGACCGAAAGCGACGGCCAGAACTCGGCCACCAAGCAGACCGCCGACATCGAGGCCGCCCTGGTGCAGAAGGTCAACGCCATCGTCATCTCGCCGCTCGACGTCAACGCCCTGGCGCCGGCCATCGAGGAAGCGGTCAAGGCCGGCGTTCCCGTGGTGACGATCGACCGCCGCGTAGACGGCGTCGAGGGCATCCTCGCCCATGTCGGCGCCGACAATGTGAAGGGCGGCGAGGCGGAAGCCAACGCCGTGGTGGCGGCGTTTCCCAACGGTGCCAAGCTGTTCCATCTGCAGGGCCAGCCCGGCGCCGGCCCGGCGATCGACCGCAACAAGGGCGTGCACAATGTGCTCGATCCTCTGAAGGACAAGTATCAGATCGTCTTCGAGCAGACCGCCAACTTCGCCCGCGCCGAGGCGCTGTCGGTGACCGAGGCTGGCCTTGCCGCCAACGGCAAACCCGACGCCATCGTCTGCGCCAATGACGACATGGCGCTGGGCGCCATGGAGGCTTGTGCCGCGCGCAACTTCACCGACGTCAAGATCTACGGCTTCGATGCACTGCCCGAAGCGCTGGTCGCCGTGCGCGACGGCAAGCTTGCGGGCACCGTCGAGCAATTCCCCGGCGAGCAGTCGCGCACTGCGGTGCGCATCGCGGTGGCCTTTGCCAAGGACAAGACCGAGCCGAAGGAGAAGCTGGTGCTGCTGACGCCAATCGTCATCGGCAAGGACAATCTCGACAAGGCAGAGCGGATTGGCGAGACGAAGTAGGGGTTTGGCGGGGATCGGCCGATTGGCAAAGCCGGCGGGACAGCGCCCCCCTCTGTCCTGCCGGACATCTCCCCCTCAAGGGGGAGATCGACTGTTCCTCCTGCTTTCGCCAGTTCCCAAATGTTGAAAGAAAAGGTGTCGCCGGTGACACAGCCAATCTCCCCCCTTGAGGGGGAGATGTCCGGCAGGACAGAGGGGGGCGTTCAAGCGCTGACAGGCGACATCAACTGCATGGAAGGAGCCACCCTTGCCGCCAGCCGCTGAAGCCGCCTCGCCCGAACCCATCCTGCTTGCCGTCGAAGGCATCACCAAGCATTTCGCCGGCGTGACGGCGCTCAGCGATGTCTCGCTCGATATCCGCCCCGGCGAGATCCTCGGCCTGCTGGGCGAAAACGGCGCCGGCAAATCGACGCTCTTGAAAATCCTGTCGGGTGTGATGCCGCCATCGGGCGGCCGCATCACTTTCGACGGTGCCGATTATCATCCCTCCAGCCCGCAGGATGCCAAGCGGCTTGGCATCGTCACCATCTATCAGGAACTGAGCCTGATCCCGACGCTGACCGTGGCGGAGAACATTTTCATCGGCCGCGCGCCGATCGGCCCGCTCGGGCTGGTGAGTTGGCGCAAGATGGAGGAAGATTCCCGCACGATCATCGCCCGCGTCGGTCTCTCCATAGACCCGATGACGCCGGTCTCGGCATTGTCCGTGGCCGAGCAGCAACTGGTCGAGATTGCTCGGGCGCTGTCGCTGGAAAGCCGGCTGATCATCATGGATGAGCCGACCTCGGCGCTGACCGAGACCGAGGTGCAGCGGCTGCTGTCGATCATGGACCGGCTGCGCAAGGACAGGGTCGCCATTATGTTCGTCACCCACCGGCTGGAGGAAGCGTCCGCCATATGCGATCGCATGACGGTGCTGCGCGACGGCAGGCTTGCCGGCCACCTTAACCGTGAAGGCGGGCCGATCGCGCTGCCCAAAATCATCGAGAAGATGGTCGGCCGCGCGGCGTCCGAGCTCTACGCCCGGCCGGCGCAACGCGCGGTGGCCGGCGATGTCGTGCTGTCGGTGCGCGGCCTGCGCACTGTGCGCGACCCCGAGGCGCCGCACGCCATCGTGCTCGACGGCGTCGACATAGACCTCAAGGCCGGTGAAATCCTCGGCGTTGCCGGGCTTGTCGGCTCAGGCCGCACCGAACTGGCGCGCGCTATCTTCGGCGCCGACCGCATCGCGGCCGGCACCATCACGCTCGACGGCAAGCCGATCGCCCCGTCATCACCCGCGGACGCCATTGCCCTCGGCATCGGCCTGGTGCCGGAGGACCGCAAGCACCAGGCGATCTTTGCCGCGCTGGGCATCCTGCCGAATTTCTCCATCGCTTCGCTGGGCAGCTTCAGCAACGGTTTCGGCTTCATGGCCGAGCGGCGCGAGCGCGATGCGCTGTCCGGGTTTCGAAAGATGCTGTCGATCCGCATGGCTTCGGCCGAGCAGGCGATCGAGGGCCTGTCGGGCGGCAACCAGCAAAAGGTGATCCTGGCGCGCTGGCTCGCGCGCGATCCGAAAGTGCTGATCGTCGACGAGCCGACGCGCGGCGTCGATGTCGGCGCCAAGACCGAGGTGCACCAGATCCTGGTGCAGCTTGCGGCGCGCGGCATTGCGGTGATGATGATCTCGTCCGAACTGCCCGAGGTGCTGGCGGTTTCGGACCGCATCGTCACCATGCGCCGCGGACGCATCACCGGCCAGATGCCGGGCGTCGAAGCAAACGAGGAAAGACTGATGGAACTGATGGCACTCGACCGCAAGGAGACACTATGAGCGTGGCGGGGGAGCAGGATCAGCGCGGCGGCATCAACTTCGCGCGGCTTTTGATGAGCTTCGGGCCGCTGCTGTTCCTGGTGGCGCTGATCATCGTCTTCACGGTGCTGAAGCCGAGCTTCATGGACCCGATCAACCTGTTCAACATCACAAGGCAGATCTCGATCACCGGGCTGATCGCGCTCGGCATGACCTTCGTCATCCTTACCGCCGGCATCGACCTGTCGGTCGGCTCGCTGCTCGCCTTCTGCGGCATGGTCGCCGCCGTGGTCGCCAAGGGCGGCACGGCCAACACGCTGTCGCTGTCGACGAGCGGCACGCAAGGGTTCGGCTGGTTCGCCGCGCTGCTGGCCGCCATCATCGTCGGAGCCGCTGCCGGCGGCGTGCAGGGGCTTGTCATCACCCGGCTGAAAGTGCCGCCCTTCGTCGTCACGCTGGGCGGGCTGACGGTGTTTCGCGGGCTGACACTGACCATCTCCAATGGCGGCCCGATCTCGGGCTTCGACGCCTCGATGCGCTGGTTCGGTACCGGGCTGATCGGCCCGGTGCCGGTGCCGGCGCTGATCTTCGCGGCGGCCGCCATCCTGTGC
>NZ_RZPI01000473.1:0-4475 GCF_003998715.1 Mesorhizobium sp. M7A.F.Ca.CA.002.15.2.1 | reverse complement strand
GTGGGGGCGGCAACGGCGGCAATTCCGGCGGAAGCAATAGCGGGAACAGCGGCAACGGCAATGGGAATAACGGCAACAGCGGCAACAGTGGCAACAACGGCAAATCAGGATCCAGTCAGGGTAAGAGCGGGAGCCATGTCAATGCAAAGACCGGTGACAAGGTCGACGTGACCGGCAACAAGATCACAGTCAGGCATCCCGACGGCATAACGGAAAAGCTCGAGAACGGTCGTTTCAGCATGAAGGACGCTCTCGGTCGCACGATCATCGACCGCCAGGCCACGCCGGCCGATGCCAATCGTCTCAAGGCCTTGTGAAGCTGGCCAACAGGCAACGGTCAGCTTTGCACGTCACCTCCGCCGCCCCCCGGCGGAGGTGACCTCGTTTCCGGCCGGCGTCGTCCCGGTTTTCGGCACCGCAATGGCTGCGGTCCCGAGGCGCGACGCGCTTTTGCGCAATCCGGGACGGGAAACCGCTGCGCATTTCTTCGGACCTGCCCAGAGCAATTCTAGAAAAAGTGTGAAGCGGTTTTTCCGTTCCCTTGGGAATTGCGTCACAGAGTTAGAGCAGCTCGCCGTTTCCGTGAAACGGTGAAATGCTTTAGGAAGGCCTGTCGCGGTCGCGCCACTCACGCATCATCAAGGCCGCTTCGGTGCGATTTCGCACATTGAGCTTCGACAGCACTCCGGTCATGTGATGTTTGACGGTCTTCTCCTGCAACTCAAGCCGCAAGGCGACTTCCTTGTTGCTCAGCCCCTCCGCCACCAGCCGCAGGATTTCCGTTTGCCGATCGGTGAGCTGCCGCAGCCGTTCCGCCAAGCCGTCGGTCGGCTGCTGGGACTGGAGATCCGAAAGCAGCCGGGCCGATAGTGTCGGCGAGAGATAGCTTTCGCCGGCTGCGACATTGCGCAGGATGTCGGCGAGGCCGCGCGATCCGACGCCTTTGAGGACATAGCCATTCACCCCTGCGTTCAGCGCCTTGGTCACATCGGCATTGGCCTCCGAGACGGTCAGCATGACGATCTTCTGGGCGGGATGGTTGGCGAGGATGCTTGCGACCGCGCTCAGCCCGCCGCCCGGCATCGAGATGTCGAGCAGCAAGATGTCGGGCCGCATCGTCGCGGCGAGGCGTTCGGCATCCTGCGCCGTGGCGCCCTCGCCAACCATCTCGAAGCCTCCGATCTCCGACAGGCTGCGCGTCACACCTTCGCGAAAGAGGGGATGATCGTCGACAATGGCAATGCGAATGGTCCCAGTCATGCTTGCTCCTCGACCGACAGACGGATCACCAAACGCGTACCTTGCGGCCCGGTCAAGGTTTCGAACTGTCCGCCAATGCTTTCGACCCGTTCCCTGAGGCCGGCGAGCCCGAGGCCCTCGACCCGTGCCGTCGGATCGAAACCCGGCCCGCGGTCCGACACTTCGACAAAAAGCCTGCCACCTTTCATCCCGGCACTCACCGCCTGATCCTTGCCTAGCCCGTGGTGATAGGCATTGTTCAGCCCTTCCTGGACGAAACGATAGATGCTGATCTTCTCGGAGGCGCCGGGTTCAGGCAACTGTCCGGCCAGCGTCAGCGTCACCGACGTTCCCGTCCTCTGTTCGTGTTCCTTGACGGCCAGCCGCAGAATGTCGGTTGCGGCAGCCGTCTCGATCTGCGGCAGGACAAGGCCGGTGCAGATGCCGCGTATTTCGCGCATCGCATCCTCCAGCGTCTTGCGAATCATCGTGACCTCGGTCGAGCGGCTTGCGCCCGAATGGCCATCGCTGGAAAATATCGGGCTGTCCATGCGCAGCGCCGCCAGGGCCACGAGTTGGGCCGGGCCGTCATGCAGGTCGGCGCCGATGCGGCGCAGATATCTTTCGTTGAGCGCGGTGGCGCGGCGCGAGGCCTGTTGCACGCGCAGTCGCAAGGCACTGTTTTGCGCCACCAGACCCTGCAGTTCCGACACCTGGCGGCGCAGCGCCCCACGCTGGTCGTCGATGGTGCGGCTGCCGCGCAGGACGATGCCCGACAGGAGCAGGAATGCCGCCAGGGTCGCGCCGGCCACGATCAGCCAGCTCGACCACAGAGCGGAAGCCAGGGTGGCCTGGAAATCGTCGGCGATCTCATAGAACTCGGTAACCGCCACCACCTCGCCCGACCAGGGCTCGCGCACGGGATTGTAGATCTCCAGCAATGGCAAGCCGGTCGCCTTCTCCTCGCTCTCATCCTCATCGAAAGTATTGAATTCAGCGACGACATTGCCTTGGAAAGCGGAACGCAGATTGTCGCTCGGAGCGAAGCGGCGGCCGATCAGGGCCGTCTCCTTGGCATAGAGGACCGTCCCGTCGCGGCGCCAGAGCATGAACGATTCGAGGCGCTTGCCGAGCGCGCCCTGGCCAAGCGTCTCGTCCAGCGCCTGCTTGACGGAATCGCTGAGCTCCTGCTCCTTGCGCAAGTCGGGAAGCAGCGGCGCAATCACGCTGTCGACATAGAGCGCCGTCGTGGCGGCCGAATTGCGGATGACGCCCTCTCTGATCTGCGCCGTCACCCAGGCGCCCACCACCAGCATGACGGCCAGCAGGCCAAAACCGCCGGCAACGACGAATTGCAAGGCAAGAGAGAGTTCGCTCCAGCGTCGCGTCAAGTTCTGCAGAATACGAATCATGAACCCCTGACCGCCCTTCAATCGAATGGCTGGACGATGTCGGTACATTGAGCCTCCGTCTTGCCATTGCCAAGAGCTTCGTTTGGTCGAGCGCTTGACGTCCCGGCGCGCTTCGGAAACAACGTCCGCGACACATGCGGCGGGAGCCGCTTCGAGAGGGGGGCGGAACGTTGAGTTTTTCGGGACTGCTGCAGCTCGGCTTTTCAACGGTCATTTTCCTGCTGGCGGCGACAGCCGCCAAGCAATGGGGCCTGGCGCCGAGCCTTGGCAAGATCGCGCTGACGCTGGCGCTCTATTCGCTGGGCAATCTGATCATGCTGCGGCTGATCCGCGAATTCGGCATGTCGGTGTCGTTCAGCCTGTCTGCCGTCATCCAGCTGGTCTCGGTGAACGTCGTGGCACTGGTCTTCTTCGGCGAGCGCGTCAACGCGCTGCAGGCGACCGGCATCATGCTGGCGATCGCCGCAGTGGCGCTGATCACGCTCGGACCCTATCTGCAAGGCCGGCTGTAACGGGCGGATTGCCGATGAAGAATGCCGCGAACGCTTTGCTCAACCGGGTCGAATTCCCGGTGCTGCTGGCCGGCCTGGTCATCGCGGCCGGCCTTTGGGGATTCGAGGAGCTGATGGAGATGGCGCGCGCCACCACCCCGCACGCCTTCGACACCGAAATACTGCTCGCCTTCCGCCAGGCGGGGCGGCCTGACAGCCCGATCGGCCCGATGTGGCTGCAAGGGGCGATGCGCGACATCACAAGCCTTGGCAGCGGCAGCGTGCTGGTGCTGATCGTGACGGCGGTAATCGTCTATCTCCTGCTTATCCGCAGGCCGGCGACCGCCCTTTTCATCTTCGTGGCGGTGGCCGGCGGTCAGATGCTGTCGAGCCTGCTGAAAGCCGGAATCGACCGGCCGCGCCCCGAACTCGTCTCGCATCTCGTCAACGAAACGACGCTGTCTTTTCCCAGCGGCCACGCCATGCTGTCGGCGGTGACCTATCTGACGCTCGGCGCGCTGGCGGCACGCTTCCTGCCCGGTCGAACGACGAAGATCTATGTGCTGTCGCTGGCGGTGCTGACGACGCTGCTGGTCGGCATCAGCCGCGTCTATCTCGGCGTCCACTGGCCGTCGGATGTGCTGGCCGGCTGGTGCGCCGGCTTCGTCTGGGCGATGCTGTGCTGGCTCGCTGCCCGGACGTGGCAGCGATGGCGTGGGCAGCACCCGGACGGCGAGACTGGAGACTAGATCAGCCGGTTGATCAGCCCGTGCCCGCAGCCGGCCAACAGGAAAACCGCCGACAGCAAGGCTGCCGATGTCATGAAAGTCTTGAAGATATTCAACCGCGTTACTCCCTGCCCAGATGGAAGACCTTAGCGCGCAATCCCGGGAAAGTATCTAAAAAATGGCCAGTCAGGCGCCGCTACTTACGTCTCAAACATTCATCCTAATGCTTGAAACATCAGAATGATGATATTATACCTTACTCCTGCAGACTCAGACGGGGATTCCGGCCGATGATCACTGCCGCGCAGATGCGCGCCGCAAGGGCGCTGGCCGGCATCGATCAGAAGACGCTCGCCGAGCGCGCCGGCGTTTCGCTTCCGACTATCCAGCGCATGGAGGCGAGCGATGGCGTGGTCAGGGGCGTGGTCGACACGCTGATGAAGGTCATCCAGGCCCTCGACGAGGCCGGGGTGGAGCTGATCGGCGAGAATCAGGCCAGCGAGCGCGGCGGCCGGGGCGTGCGCCTCAAGTCTGCCGTGCCGCCGGATCCCAAGGCTGAGCCGGCATAAAGTCGCGACGGCGACCGCCGACAGCCCTGCCGACGA
>NZ_RZPI01000472.1:0-4480 GCF_003998715.1 Mesorhizobium sp. M7A.F.Ca.CA.002.15.2.1 | reverse complement strand
GCGTCGATCCACAGGCGCGGCTGCAAGCCGGACGAGACGACAAAGTCGAAATTGTCCATGTCGGCCGGAACATCGGCAAAAACCGGCGCCAGCTCGGCGGCAAGCAGATCGAGGCGCATGCGATGCGCCTCGCGCATGTCGACGACGACATCGTCGCGGTCGGCGAAGGCATTTTTGACATCACGGATGGCATCGGACAGTTTCTTCGACTGGTCGATGGTCTTCTCGCCTGCTTCCTTCATCGGCGTCTGCCTCGTGGGTTTGGTTAACACTGGGTTAACACAGCCGCCGGCAAAATGCACTGGCGAGATCGACGGCGTCGGGGTGCTCAGGAGGGTCGTCGTGCGCGAAAAGGTCAGCTGGCTGCGGCGGCGAATTTCTGGCGGTGCGGCCTGGCGCGGCGGCTGGTGTTGCGGCGAATGATCTCGGCAACGAGGTCGGGTGCTTCCTCGGCCAGCATATGGCCCGCCTCCAGCACGTGGTGCACGTGAAAATGCGCCGGCAGGTCATCCGCCTGGGTAAAGGGCAGCACCGCATCGCTGGTTCCCCATGCCACCATTACCGGCATGTTCAGCCGATCGAGGCGATCGTGCGGGATGACGCCTTGCCGATCGTCCACGGTCATGGCGGCCGCGATCCCGACCAGCTTTTCGAGTTGGCCGGGTCGCCTGCGCATTTCCCAAAGGATGTCCACCGTATGTTCGAGCGGCAGGGCAGAAGGTCCCGACATCTGGGAGAGGCAGGAGCGGATCTCGGACCGATCCGCGGCTTCGGCATAGCGGCGCAACAGCGGCCCGTTGATTTCGGGGCCAAGGCCGCCCGGCGCCAGAAGCGTCAGCGAGGCTATCTTTTCGGGCTCGGCCAGCGCCATCAGCGCCGCCACGGCACCACCCATCGAGTGGCCCACGAGATGAACGCGCTTCAGCCGACGCTCCGAGAGGTCGGTCAGCACGGCCTTGGCCGCCACCCTGGCCGGACCGGCGGCGGGAAAGTCGAGCGACATCCCATGCCCAGGCAGATCATAGGCCAGCGTATGCGTGGAAGGCGTCAGGGCGGAAATCACCTCGCGCCATACATCGTGGCAGCCGCCGAAACCGTGCAGCAGGACGATGGCCTTCGAGCCAACACCCTCTTCGGCGGCAAAAAGTGATGCGGTCATGAAAGCTGATTTTTTGTTATTGCAGAATGCGCGACACCAATCGTGGCTGAATTGCTCCTAGTCCGACATGATGACCAGTAAAATTTTCGCGATTTGTACGGTTGTGTACAGAACTTGGGGATCAACCGGCATTCGGCGATCGGAGCGCAGTAAATCCATCGGGACACGGCGCAGCCAGTGCGCGGACGTCGATGATGTCAGCTCGGGCTGCCGAGCCCGGCAGCGCGCAGCGCCTGAACCAGCCGGTCGGTCAGGTCGGCCGGATATTTCCGCTCGACGAAAGTCGCCCGCGGATCGGCGGCAAATTTGGGGAACTCGGTGGTCAACTGTTTCAGCAGCGTGCTCACCAGATGGTCCTGTCCGGCAGCCTTGGCGCCGATCAGCCGTGCCGCCAGATAGTGTGATTTCGTTGCGGTCGTTCTCAGTGCCATGCTGGCCGCGACTGCCTTGTTCGTGTCGCCGAGCATGAGCTCACCGACGAACAGCCCATAGTCCCACCATGTCGGGTGTCCGCTGAAGGTCTCCGCCGCATGATCGAGGATCGGCGTTCCCTCGGCGTAGCGTCCGGCGAAGATCAGCCCGTAACCGTAAGCGGCGGCCATGCCGAGATCGTAGGGGTTGAGTTCATAGGCCTTGCGCATCCAGCGGATTGATTCGTCCGTATTGCCGAGGTGCGAACTGACATAGCCGTAGGCGCGATGCGCATAAGGGCTGGTCGGACCCATCTGCACGCCGCGATGGGCAAACTCGACGGCTGTTTCAATCGTCGCGTTGGGCGGATAGGCGTAATGATCGGACACCGCCTCGAGATGCAGGGAAGCAAGTTCCGAATAGACGAGCGAGGACTTGGTTCCACCATTGGCCAGCTTCTCGAGGCAACGATAGGCCGCCTCATGGGTCCTGGCGTTCTGGTCGAGGTAATATTTGCCGTTGAGCAGCAGGCACTGCGTCAGACCGTTTGGCGTGCCGGTCTGCTCGATATAGTTGTAGATGGTGCCGGAGGCGGGGAGTGCCGAGCTCAGCATGTCGGCAATACGGTCTTCGACCGCCGCAGGTGCGCTGTCGGCAGGGGTGAGATTGCGCGATAGAAGCACCCGTCCGGACGCCATGCTTTGCAGTTCTATCGTGATATCGCCCGCGTCCGGTCCGGGCAGGATGTCGAATATGAAGCTCGCAGCGTCGTCGGCTGGATCGTTGACGGTGTCGCGGCCGATGAAGTCGATCGTATCGAAGCCACTCAGGCCGGCGCGCAGCGATGCGGCGACACGGCTGGCGTCGGAGCCGTCAGCCTTGAGTCCGATATAGACTTGCGGCAGGGCGTCAGCCCTTGCCGACGATGTGATGCTTGCGGTTGCGCCAGCGGTCTCCGGCGTTGCCGAGATGTCGCCGCCTGCCAGCAAGGCAGTGCTGCCCTGGCGAAGGATCAGTACGCCCAGCATGGCGATGACCAGGGCGATCGCCATCCAGAAAAAGCGGAGATGGCGCGCCACCGAGGGGGCAGGCGAAGTCGGTACGGAAGTCAGAGACATCGCCTCCGGCGTGCCCGTGCCGGCTTCGTTTGACCGATCGGCGGATGCGGCGCCGTCCAGCCTGAGTTCGGGAACAGCCTCGGCAATATCCGGCAGGCGGATCGCATTCGATTCATAGGCAGGAACATAGCCGCCGCGCGGAATGGCGATGCGGACCGGTTCGGCAATTCCCTCATTGGCGAAATAGTGCTGCAGAAGCTCGCGCAGCCTGCCTGCCTGCACCCGCACCACGGCATCGGTGGACGGGTCGAAATCGCCGTCCTTGCCGAAAACATCCATGGCAATGGAAAAGCCCTTGAGCCTGTCGGCTTCGCCGGCCTGTTCACGTTCGACAAGATAGCGTAGCAGCTTGCGCGCGCGTTCGGATCGGCCGAACGTTTGGCTGGCAAGCAGTCGCTCCAGTGTCTCGCGCACTGCGGGGGCGGCAGGCGTGGCATGCTGCAAGTGTCGATCCTCTCGAAGTCGGCACAGGTTGAGGCGCGATCATATAGGTCCCGCACCACCACACAAGTATACACCCCATTATGCGATCACGTACCCACCGGATAATTCCGCGGTGGTTAACGGCCCGAAAGGTCGGAACCGATCACCAGATTGGACGGTTCCGATCTTTGTTCCCGTCGGGCGTCAGCCGGCTTTTTTGCCGACGATACGGTTGGCGGCGGACATCACTGCTTCCAGCGAGGCGGCGACGATGTTGGTGTTGATGCCTGCGCCGAACAGCTTGCCGCCGGGATATTCCATCTCGACATAGGAAATGGCCGACGCGTTCGAGCCGCGCTGCATCGAGTGCTCGGAATAGTCGAGCACCGACATCTCGACACCGAGATGACGTGACAGCGCATCGACGAAGCCGTCGATCGGGCCGGTGCCTGTGCCCGATATCGTCAGTTCCTTGCCGTTGTCGAGGATGACCGCCTCGACGACGCGCCGGCCCTTGATCTCGGTGCTGGGATAGGTGTGGTGATCGAGGAATTTCAGCCGCGCGCCGGGCTGGTCGACATAGGTCTCGAGAAAGCGCTCGTAGATGCGCCTGGCCGGCACTTCCTTGCCCTCGGCATCGGTGATCGCCTGGATTTCCTGGCTGAACTCGATCTGCAGGTTGCGCGGCAAATTGAGGCCGTAATCGGCCTGCAGCACATAGGCGATGCCGCCCTTGCCGGACTGCGAATTGATGCGGATGATGGCTTCGTAGCTGCGTCCGACATCGGCCGGGTCGATCGGCAGATAGGGCACTTCCCACAGACTCGTATTGGCCTTCTTCAGCGCCTTCATGCCCTTGTTGATGGCATCCTGGTGCGAACCGGAAAAGGCGGTGTAGACGAGTTCGCCGACATAGGGGTGGCGCTCGGGGATCTTCAACTGGTTCGAATATTCATAGACGTCCTTCATCCGGTTGATGTCCGAGCAGTCGATCAACGGATCGACACCTTGCGTGTACATGTTCAGCGCCAGCGTGACGATGTCGACATTGCCGGTGCGCTCGCCATTGCCGAACAGCGTGCCTTCGACACGGTCGGCGCCGGCCATCAGGCCGAGCTCGGTGGTGGCGATGCCGGTGCCGCGGTCATTGTGCGGATGCAGCGAGACCAGCAGGTTCTCCCGGTTGTCGAGGTTGCGGCACATCCACTCGATGCGATCGGCATAGATGTTGGGTGTCGACATCTCGACCGTCGAGGGCAGGTTGATGATCAGCTTGTTGTCAGCGGTCGGCCTGACGATCTCGGTGACGGCGTTGCAGATCTCCAGCGCAACTTCCAGCTCGGTGCCGGTAAAGCTTTCCGGCGAATAC
>NZ_RZPI01000471.1:0-4488 GCF_003998715.1 Mesorhizobium sp. M7A.F.Ca.CA.002.15.2.1 | reverse complement strand
GTATCCTGCTGCCTCGACCGGCCGATGGGGCGGCCGCGTGCCGCCGCCGCCGACCTCGCCCGCCGCATCGCGGCAGAGGCCGGGCTGGCCCAGGACAAGATCGAGGCGTTTATCGAAGCCGAGCGATAGGCCTTCCGGACCTATATGGAAAACCGGCCGATTCGAAGCTCAGCGAAGCAACAACAAAACGAACCCAAGGATCACCGCTCCCAGCAAACCGGCCATTATCGAAACAAAGCCAATTTTCACCAGCAACTGCTCAGGGTGCGGCACCGCACCATGGGATTGATTGGCCGGCCTGTGCCTGCCCGCCGGCGTACCCAGGGCGGCAGCGTTGCGCGGGACTGGAGCCTGCGGCGGGATAAGCGACAGCAATGACAGCCCCGCAACCCTGGCGGAGGCATTGTCATTGGCGGTTGTCGAAGGCGGCAAGAAGGCTCGCAGCGTTTCGGCTTCGGGTTTTGCCTTTCTCGCCACGACTGTTGCCAACGCCGCCTCTTCGCCCGTCTCAAGCTGGGCAAGATAGGCATCGACGATGCCGGCGGATGCGATCTGCTGCGATTTGACGGCCATCGGCGCCGCCGGCAAAATCAACAGCGCCGGCGCTGTCTGCTGCGCGAGCAGAGACGGCGCCGGCGGTTGGACCAGCGCCTTGACCAGTGCCGTCATCACTGGATCAGCCTGCCCCGAGGGCACGGCTTGCGGCGTCATCACTTCCCTAAGCAGGGCGGGAAGACGAGTGGAGGAAACGTCCATTGCGGCCCACCAACTACATTTTTCCGCTTCACAATAAGCGTTCAGCATTGTCTCAGGCTTGTCTCATGCTTGACCTCGCCGGGAATTTATGGCGATGAAATTCTCATGAACCCTGGCGTCCCCGCATGATGAACCGTTTCGAAGGCCCCGGCGGCAAGGAAGCCCGCATCCGCTACCTGGATGGCGACTTCCAGGTTACCAGCCCCGGCGCGTTCGTGCGCTGCGCGGTGACAGGCGAAAGCATTCCGCTCGACGAGTTGAAGTACTGGAGCGTCGCAAGGCAAGAGCCCTATATCAGCGCCACCGCCTCGCTGCGCCGTGAAATCGAGATGCATCCGGAGCTGCGTAAGCGCAGTTAACCCTTCAGCTTGCGCTGGCGCCAGGCATCGAGCGTCTCGTCGATGATGCGCTCGGGAACGTGATCGAGTTCGAAGACCGTGTCGATCTCCAGCACCTCGAGCCGGTCGAGAAAGTCCTGTGACGCGCCGTGGCGCAGCCGGGCGGCGTCCTTGGCGGTGGTGATGAGCACCAGCCCCTCAGTGCGTGCGGTCGCCGCCAGCTCGGCAAGTTCGTCCTCCGCATAGAAATGATGGTCCGGAAACGGCCGCGTCAATGCCAGTTCGCCGCCGGCCTCGCGCACCGTGTCGAAGAATTTCTCGGGATGGCCGATACCGGCGAAGGCGAGGAACCGCTTGCCGGCAAGCCCTGCCTTGCCGCTTGGCTCTGTATGGGCCTCGAAGATCGCCCGGCCGGCGCGTGCCGCCTGGCGGACCACGCTGTCGGCGGCAGTGCCCTCGCCCATTTTCAACAACCCGCTGGTGAAAACCAGCTGGTCGACGATTTTGGCCCTGAGCGGCCCCCCCGGAATGACGCGGCCGTTGCCGATCCCGTAGCGCGCATCGACCACGACCAGCGCATAGTCGATGTGGATGCGGGCGCTCTGGAAGCCATCGTCCATGATCAGGAAATCGCAGCCATTCCGTTCCAGCAGCAGCCGGGCGCCGGCGGCGCGGTTCGGCGTCACCGCCACCGGCGCGTGTTCGGCGAGCAGCAGCGGTTCGTCGCCGACATGCCGGGCGCTGTCGTGGTCGATATCGACCACGTGCGGCTCGGCGAAGGAGCCGCCATGGCCGCGCGACAGGAAGCCTGGTTTGAGATGCATGCGCTTGGCCTGCTTGGCGAGCGCGATGGCCACCGGTGTCTTGCCGGTGCCGCCAACCGTGAAATTGCCGATGCACAGAACAGGTGCTTCGATCTTCTCACGCTTGGCCCGCCGCATGCCGCGGCCGGCGGCAGCCGCATAGATGGCCGACAGCGGCGACAGTGCCAGGACCCGCCAGTCCGGCTCTTCCCACCAGAATGGTGGTGCTTCCGAGGCCACGCTAGCGCCCGTTCGCGCCCTTCAGGCGCGACTTGACGACCAGCGGCTGGATGTAGGGCTCAAGCGATTTCAGCGTACGCGCCAGCGCACCGCGCATCTCGTCGACGGTCGCAATGCCTGCCGCCATCATCTCGTGGCGCGCCACTTCGTTGGTCAGGAGGAAATTGACGGCGCCGGCCAGCATGTCGCGATCGCGCACCAGCTTGGCGCCGCCGCTGTCGAGGAGACGCTGGTAGGCCTCCCGAAAATTCTGCACATTGCGCCCGGCGAGAACCGCCGTGTCGAGCATGGCCGGCTCCAGCGGGTTCTGGCCACCCTCGGAGGTCAGCGAGCGGCCGACGAAGGCTATTTCCGTCAGCCGGAGATAGAGCCCCATCTCGCCGATCGTGTCGCCAAGCAATATGTCGGTGTCGGCCGTGATCCTGTCGCCCTTGCTGCGCCGCGCGACCTTCAGGCCCATGCCGGAAATCTGCGCCGCAAGCGCCTCGGCGCGATCGGGATGACGCGGAACGACGATGGTCAGAAGACCATGGTGGCGCTTGTGCAGCGTCGCGTGGACTTCAGCCGCGACCACTTCCTCGCCGTCATGGGTCGAGATCGCCGCCCAGGTCGGGCGCGTGCCTATCTGCCGCCGCAGTGTCGCCAGCGCCCGTTCGTCGACCGGAGGCGGCGACGTGTCCACCTTGAGGTTGCCCGACACCGTCACCGGCCGCGCGCCGAGCGCGAGAAACCGCTCGCCATCGACATCCGACTGCGCCACGACGTGAGCCAGGTTCTCGAACAGCGCCTCGGCGATGTTGGCGCGTTTCTTCCACGATTTGAACGAGCGGTCGGACAGCCTGCCATTGACCAGCACCTGCGGCACGCGTCGCGCGCCAAGCTCGAGGATGGTCATCGGCCAGATCTCGGATTCGGCGATGATTGCCAGATCCGGCTGCCAGTGATCGAGGAACCGGCTGACCGCCGGCTTGAGGTCGAGCGGTACATATTGATGGATGATGCGGTCACCGAGCCGCTCGTCGGCGACCTGCGCAGAGGTCACCGTGCCGGTCGTCAGCACGATGTTGACGCCATAGTCGAGAATGCTTTCGACCAGCGGCACGACGGCTATGGTCTCGCCGACGCTCGCGGCATGGATCCAGATCACCGGCCCGTCGGGGCGCGCGCGGCCGGCGACGCCATAGCGCTCGCGGCGGCGGTAGCGGTCTTCCTTGCCGCGCGAGGTGCGCCAGGCAACGTAGGGCCCGACCAGCGGATAGGCTGCCGCACCCGCGAATCGGTAAGCCGACAGCATGGCCCGTGCCCAGCGGCCGCTCATCGCGGAGCATCCACGAGACGGTAAGCCTCGGCGGTCGCGGCATTGAGCGCTGTCGTCACTTCCTGGCGCTTGCGCTCCATTTCGGCGTCATCGGCGCCGGCCGCCACGAAGATCGGCTGGCCAATGACGATCGACGAACGGCCGAACGGCAGGTTAATGGTGGTCTTGTCCCAGCTCTTCTCCAGCACCTTGCGGCGGCTGGTGGTGATGGCGACGGGCACAAGCGGCCGGCCCGAGAGGCGAGCCAGGAGAACGATACCAAGTCCTGCGTCTCGCGGCGTGCCGTGCGGAATATCTGCGATCATGGCGACGTTCTTGCCGACGGCGAGCGACTTTTTCAGGGCGATAAGCGCTTTCGCTCCACCCTTGTCGAGGTGCCTGGCATTTTCCCGCCCGCCCGAGCCGCGCACAGCCTCGATGCCGAATTTTTCCAGCATCAAGGCGTTGAGCTCGGCATCGGCGCTGCGCGAAACCATGGCGACCAGCGGCTTGCGCTTGGGATAATAGGCAGGCGTCAGCAGATGCTGGCCGTGCCACAAGGCGATGATGCCAGGCTCGAACTCGGTATAGGCACCGCCCGAAAACCGTGCCGATCCCTCGACGACGCGATTGGTGAGGCGCACGAAGCGGACGAACTGGGCGAACAGGCTGGCGATGGCGTTCTTGACGAATCGCGACTGCGCAAGCGGTTGGCGAATCTTGCGCCAGAAGGCCTTGGTCGTGCGGCTGCGTCCCCTGCCCGTGGGCGCGGCATCGCTTGCTGGCCCTTTCGCCAGGTCATGCTCCATCGAAGTCAACCGGCAGCCTTGTTGTCGGGGTCCAGCAGCCGGTGCAGATGAACGACGAAGTAACGCATGTGAGCGTTGTCCACGCTGGCTTGCGCCTTGGCTTTCCACGCCGTGTGCGCGGATTGATAGTCGGGATAGATGCCGACGATGTCGAGCCCGTCGAGATCGCGGAATTCGGTGCCGCCAAGCTTCTTCAGTTCGCCACCGAACACCAGATGCAAAAGCTGTTTCTTTCCGTCTTCCGC
>NZ_RZPI01000470.1:0-4492 GCF_003998715.1 Mesorhizobium sp. M7A.F.Ca.CA.002.15.2.1 | reverse complement strand
GCCTTATGTCGAGCGACAGTCTGTCGAGGATAAGCTTGTCGGCAAAGGAAACGCTGATGTCGTGCGCGGAAAGCACGATATCGCCCTCGCCCGCTTCATCCGCCAATGCACCCGCCCTTTTCCTGTTTCGCAGCTTCATCTCAGAACTCGATCGCTGCGTAGAACATGGCAAAAAGCCCGTCGAGGATGATGACGACGAAGATCGACTTCACCACCGAAGCGGTAACATGCTGGCCGAGCGATTCGGCGCTGCCGCCGACCTTCATGCCTTCGACCGAGGCAATCGTGCCGATGATCATGGCCATGAACGGCGCCTTGATCAGGCCCGCAAAGATGGTGCTGAGATCGATGGCGACGCGCAGCCGGTCGATGAAGGCGGCGGGCGGGATGTCGGAATAGAGCCAGGCAGCCAGGATGCCGCCGCCGAGTGCGGCGAAATTGGCGATGATGGTCAGGCACGGCAAGGCGATGACCAGCGCCACGAGCCGCGGAAAGACCAGGACGCCGATCGGGTTGAGCCCGATGACCTTCAGCGCGTCGACCTCCTCGCGCATCTTCATCGAGCCGATCTCGGCGGTGATCGCGCTGCCGGAGCGGCCGGCGATCATGATCGCCGTCATCAGCACGCCGAGTTCGCGCAGGATCAGCACGCCGACGAGGTCGACGACGAAGATATCGGCGCCGAAATAGCTGAGCTGATAGGCGCCCTGCTGGGCGACGATGGCGCCGACGATCGCCGACATCAGCACCACCACCGGAATGGCGCCGACGCCCATACGGTCGATCTGGTTGAAAATCGCCGCCGGGTTGACGGCATGGCCACGGCCGAGCTTCATCTGCGCGCCACGGATGGTGGCGCCGAGGATGTTCATCGAGGCCAGAAAATCGTCGCGCATCTCGTAGACCCGGCGGCCAACCGCCTCCAGCGCGCGAATGACGATGTTGGGCGGTCGCACCGGGCCGGATTCGGGTTCGCGCCGCACGGCCTCGCCGACAGCTTCGAGCAGGATCGAAGCGATCTCGCTCTGGCCTTGCATCTGGATTTCGACACCCTTCTTCTCGAAGGCGCTGACCAGCCGGTCGATCAGCCAGGCGCCGGCAGTGTCCATCTTCTCGATCTTGGAAACATCGAGCGCCAAGATTTTGAAGCCGCTTCGCTTTTCGATCTTGCGCATGTCGGCGTCGACGAGTGCAACGGTCCGTGTCGTCCAGATTCCGGAGAAAGCGCAGCCAAGAACGCCGTCCTCCTCGCCGATCGCCACGCGCGGTTCGTGGTCAGCCTCCCCTGCGGTCGTGCCGCTTGCGTCGCGCTTGCCGATGGTCAACATGGCGTCCTGTTTAGCCTGACGGGTCTGACCTGTCGATTTGCCGACAACGCTTGTCGCACAGCAGGAGCAGAAAAATATGGCGCGTGTCATTTCGGTCGAGGCCGAGCGTTTTCCCATCGCCGGAACCTTCACCATTTCGCGCGGTTCCAAGACCGAAGCCGAAGTGATCTCCTGCACGATCAGCGACGGCGGCCATTTCGGCCGCGGCGAATGCGTCCCCTACAAGCGCTATGGCGAGACGATTGAGGGCGTGCGCGAGGCGATCGACGCCATGCGCGGCCGGATCGCCGATGGCATCAGCCGCAGCGCCTTGCTCGATGCCATGCCGGCCGGAGCCGCCCGCAACGCCTTAGACTGCGCCCTATGGGATCTGGAGGCGAAGCTCAGCGGAACATCGGTGGCGGTTGCGATAGGTGCTGTTCCCTTGCAGGCGCTCGAAACCGCCTACACGCTGTCGCTGGGCGAGCCGGAGGCGATGGCGGCGCAGGCCCGCGCCAATGCGGCGCGGCCGCTGCTCAAGGTCAAGATCGGCGGCGACAACGACATTGCCCGCATCCGGGCGGTCAGGCAGGCAGCGCCAGACAGCCGCATCATCCTCGACGCCAATGAGGGCTGGAGCGACGACAACATCGTTGCGAACCTCGCCTTTGCCGCCGAACAAAGCATCGCGCTGATCGAACAGCCGCTGCCGGCCGGTCATGACGAGATCCTGCGCCATATCGCCCATCCGGTGCCGATCTGCGCCGATGAAAGCGTGCACGAGGCTAAGAATCTCGAAGCGCTTGTCGGTCTTTACGATGCCGTCAACATCAAGCTCGACAAGTCGGGGGGCCTGACGGCGGCACTGGTGCTGCGCGATCGCGCCCGCGAACTCGGTTTCGGCGTGATGGTCGGCTGCATGGTCGGCACCTCATTGGCGATGGCGCCAGCGGTGCTGCTTGCCCAGCATGCCGATTTCGTCGACCTCGACGGTCCGCTGCTGCTTGCCCGCGACCGGGTACCGGGCCTTGTCTACCAGGGATCGCTGGTGTCACCGCCCGATACGGCGCTCTGGGGCTGAGCGCGCAGCAAGGCCGATCAGCGCCAGTCCGATCAACGCAATCGGGATCATGGCAAAGAAGCCGTCGACACCGAGACGGTCGTAGAGCGGGCCGGACGCCAGCGTCACCACCGCCATGAAGAAGCCGTTGGAGAAATAGGCAATGCCTTGCGCGGCACCTGTCCGCTCCTCGGAGATCGTTTCGCCGATCATCTTCTGCAGCCCGATCAGCCCCAGCGCCACCGAGACCGAGTGCAGCGACTGGACAGCGAAGAAGCCGGGAATGCCGAGGCCGAGCGGCCAGACCAGCGGAAAGGCGATCCAGCGCACGATGGAGCCGATTCCGGCCATCACCATGACCGACACGACGGAGAACCGGCCGAAAAAGCGGGTGAACATCATGAACATGCAGACTTCCGACACCACGCCCCAAGCCCATAAGAGACCGACTACCGAATCGCCGAGGCCGATCGACTTCCAGTAGATGGAGACGAAACCGTAGAGGAATGCGTGGCTGGCGGTGATGACGCCGACGCCCGTGGAAAAATACAGGAAATACGGGTTGAGAAGCTTCGGCGCTGAATGCTGGATGTCGGTGGCCGACAGCGGCGAGGCGCGCCGCGGACGGCCAAGGCGCGGCGCCAGCAGGCCGGCGGCAAGGGCGGCGGCAAACGCCACCAGAATGATAACCGGAACGGCTTGTGAACCGGTTACCGACAGAATGAAGCCGCCGGCGATATTGGCGAACAAATAGGAAATCGAGCCCCATTTGCGCATGCTTGTGTAGTTCGAACCGAAGCGGCGGACACCCGAAAGAGCCAGCGAATCGGCGATCGGCGAATGCGGCGTCCAGACGATGGTCAGCGTCAGCGAGACCGCCAGCACCATCGCATAGGTGGGTGTCAGGAAATAACCTGCCGACAAAAGCAGCGACGCAGCCATCAGCGCGACATAGACATCGGCGCGGTCCCTGGCACGGTCGGCCAGCGCGGTCAGCAGCGGCGTCGTCACCACGCGCAGGAACATCGGCGCCGCCAGAATGACCGCGATCTGCTCGGCATGAAAACCCTTGGCCTGCAGCCACAACGGAAAATACGGCAAATGCGTTCCGAGCGGCACGAAAAGCGTCGCGAACATCAGGCTCATGCGCAGTTCGAAATGGCGCGGCTTGACGAGTTGTTCGGGCGAGAGCTGCGGCAGGGACATGAATCGATCCAATCGCGCTGTATTCGGCCGGAGGGCAACGCGTATCGATCCCTTAACATGGACGAAAACCGGACGAAACCGGTTGGACTAATTGATTGATTCCGAAGCCGAAAGGACTTCGGACTAGGCCGCCTGCCCTACCCGGTCCTCGATGAGCAGCGGGATAAAGGGCTCGTCCGGCACCTCGGGCAGCACCTGCGCCCAAGTCAGGATTTCCATGCGGCCGTCAAAATGCTCGACCACAGCCGTACAACTTTCCACCCAGTCGCCGGTGTTGATGTACTGGACATCGCCAAAATTTTCGATGACGGCATGATGGATGTGGCCGCAGATGACGCCATCGACATGCGAACGGCGCGCCTCGTCGGCAAGCATGGTCTGGAACGAGCCGATGAAGTTCACCGCCTTCTTGACGTTGTGCTTGGCCCAAGACGAAAAGGACCAATAAGGCAGGCCGAGCAGCTGGCGCAGCCGCGTCACCACGCGGTTGACCAGCATGGCCGCGTCATAGGCGTGGTCACCGAGATAGGCGAGCCAGCGCGCATTGTGGACCACGGTGTCGAACTGGTCGCCATGGATGACGAGCAGCCGCTTGCCGTCGGCGGTCTCGTGGATGGCGCGATCGGCAACGACGATGCCGCCGAAATGCACGCCCTGGAACTGGCGGGCGAACTCGTCATGGTTGCCGGCGATGTAGGTGATGTTGGCGCCCTTGCGCGCTTTGCGCAGCAGTTTCTGCACGACGTCGTTGTGGCTTTGCGGCCAATGCCAGCTCCGTCGCAGCCGCCAGCCATCAACGATGTCACCCACCAGATAGATGATATCGGCATCGTGATATCGAAGGAAATCGATCAGGAACTCGGCCTTGGCCGCCTTCGAGCCCAGATGGACGTCGGAAATGAACATGCTGCGGAAAGTG
>NZ_RZPI01000046.1:0-16025 GCF_003998715.1 Mesorhizobium sp. M7A.F.Ca.CA.002.15.2.1 | reverse complement strand
CATGGAAATAAGCTACGCAGCACTTTTCGCGCCGTCAACCCAATTTCGAAAATTATGGAAATAGCGTCAACCGGGGCGCTTGCCCGAGGCGTAAATGACCACCTCGCCATCCTCCTTGGTGAACGTGCCGATGTCCGGATTGGGCAGAATGTCCAGCACCTTTTCCGACGGCCGCGCCAGCACGACGCCGAGCGGACTGACGACGATCGGCCGGTTGATCAGGATCGGATGTGCCAGCATGAAATCGAGGATCTGCTGGTCGGACCATTTCGGGTCGGCAAGGCCGAGTTCGGCATAGGGTGTGCCCTTCTCGCGCAGCAGGGCGCGCGGTGTAATGCCCATCGCCGCGATCAGGTCGACCAACCTTTCGCGCGATGGCGGCGTCTTCAGATATTCGATCACCTCCGGCTCCTCGCCCGACTGGCGGATCATGGCCAACGTGTTGCGCGACGTGCCGCAATCGGGATTGTGGTAGATGGTGATGGTCATTTCGAGGTCCTCTCAGCCGACATGGTATTCCGGACGGCGCCGCCCATCTCGTACCAGCCCTTGCTGCGGTTCACGATCCACACCACCGACAGCATGACCGGAACCTCGATGAGCACCCCGACCACAGTGGCAAGGGCCGCGCCAGAATTCAGCCCGAACAGCGCGATCGCGGCGGCCACCGCCAGCTCGAAGAAGTTCGACGCGCCGATCAGCGCCGATGGTCCAGCCACGCAGTGTCGTTCGCCGCTGAGGCGGTTGAGCAGATAGGCAAGACCGGAATTGAAATAGACCTGGATCAGGATCGGCACCGCCAGCAGCACGATCACCAATGGCTGCGCGATGATCTGCTCGCCCTGAAAGCCGAACAGCAGCACCAACGTCGCCAGCAAGGCAACCAGCGACAGGGGCTGCAGCGTGGCAAGCAGGGCCTCAAGCCCGGCCTGTCCCCTCGCTGCCAGCAGCCGGCCACGAACCAACTGCGCGACGATCACCGGCGCGACGATGTAGAGTGCGACCGACAGCATCAGCGTGCCCCATGGCACGGTGATCGCCGACAGGCCGAGCAGCAGGCCGACGATTGGCGCGAAAGCAACGATCATGATAGCGTCGTTGAGCGCTACCTGCGACAGCGTGAAATTCGGCTCGCCGCGCGTCAGGTTCGACCAGACGAAAACCATCGCCGTGCACGGCGCCGCGGCAAGGATGATCAGCCCGGCAATGTAGGAATCGATCTGCACGGCGGGCAGCCACGGCCGGAACAACCAGCCGATGAAGAGCCAGCCCAGCAGCGCCATCGAGAACGGCTTCACCGCCCAGTTGATGAACAGCGTCACGCCGATGCCGCGCCAATAGGTGCCGACCTTGGCCAGCGAGGCGAAATCGACGCGCAAGAGCATCGGCACGATCATCAGCCAGATCAGCACGGCGACAGGAATGTTGACCCTGGCGATCTCGGCCAACGCGATGGCGCCGAACACGCCCGGCAGCAGATGGCCAAGCGCGATGCCCGCGACGATGCACAGTGCCACCCACACCGTCAGATATTTCTCGACGAAGCCGATGCCGGGCCGCACCGCCTCAGCTGTGTTCAGAGCATGATCGGTCATGATGGCTTCCTTGTTCGAACGGCGCGCGGCGGACAGTCACAAGCCCCTCAGCAGTCACAGGTCACGGCATTGATGACCGGGCGGCAGAGCTCCGGCGCGCCATTGCAGCAATCTTCCATCAGATAGGCCAGCAGGTCGCGCAAGCCGGTCATGTCGGCGACATAGCGCACGGTCCTTCCGTCGCGTTCGGGACGGATCAGCCCGGCATGGGCGAGCACCTTCAGATGCGCCGACATGGTGTTCTGGACCGTGTCCAGCCTCGTTGCGATCTCGCCGGCTGGAATGCCTTCCGGGCCGGCACGCACGAGCAGCCGGAAGACATCCAGCCGCGTCTCCTGGCCAAGTGCGGCCAGCGCGTTCAAAGTGCCCTTCCTATTCATATATCCGAATCCTTGGATTTATGGATTCGTGAATATCGACTCCCCCGCGATCTGTAAAGGATGTCCGCCGCTATGATGTGACGGCAAGCACCTTTCCCGTATCGTGCTGGCGCACGAAGTCCACCCGGGCACCATCCCAGTGGTAGCTGTAGTGGCGGCCCTGCACTGGAATGGCAATGACATCGGGCCAGAAGATGCCGATGCAGCCGCCGCCCGGCATGCGCACGCTGTTCCACACCAGCCCGTCGCTGCCTGCTGCCCGCAGCGCCCGCCCTTCCGCCTGCGAGGCGGAATAGTCGTCCGGGTCGAGCACGCCGGGCACGGCGTTGACGTCATCGAGGTCGCGGTCGACGTTGCCGATCAGCACGCGGAAATCCGCCGTCCAGCCCGGCCCTTCGTTGGTGGCGCGCATGAATTTCTGATGGTGGTGAATGGTCTCGGCCAGCGCCACCTCCTCGCTGTCACCCGCATAATAAATCCCGTAGCTGCCATCCGAGAAGCGGCCTGGTCTGAGCGTCGAGCAATGCACGAAGGGCGCCATCACGAAACTGGCGCCGGGGCCGGAAATCCGCCTTGCGGCCGAAACCTTGCCGAGATCGCCGATCTCGAACCTTATGCGTGGGTTTGTCTTCGCCTCGACGGCGGCAAGCGCCTCCCAGTCGCGCGGGTCGGCAATGTCTTCGAACAGGTCGATCGGTGGGTGGATGGAACGGATGATGCGGAAGGTCTGGTGCCAGTCGACGCGGCGACGGACCGCAAGCCCACTCACCATGCACCACGCTCCGCATCGAGCCATTCGCGCATCGCCGAGAGATCGGAGATTTCGCCGCGCAGCATCAGGTCGAGCGCCGACTGGCCGCCAAAGGTGGCATTGGGCTTGCGGATCCAGGCATAGCCGCGCGCCGGTTCCGTGAAGAGGTAGCGCAGGCCCTTGTGGATGCCCATCAGATGCGCCATGCGGGTGCGCAGGTCGCGGTCGATCCTGCCGATGCCACCTTCCTTCGCCCCAGTCTTCCAGCGTGCCCAGGTGCGCGCCGACATACCGCCGAGCAGGATGCAGGCCTCCAGGTCGGTGAGGTTCCAGGCCTTGAACAGATTGACCGTTGTGCGCGCCAGCGCGCCCGCTTCTTCATCCGAGATAGCGGCTCCGAACGTGGCCGGCGTGGTGACGATGGATTGAAGCTGCATTGCGTTCACCTTGCTGATTGGCAGATATATAGCATGTATTTGCCAATTGGCAAGAATGCGGAGATGGCAAGGCTTGGCTGCAAAATGAAAAGGCGCGGCCCACACCGCAGGCCGCGCCCTTTATTGCATCACACTGTACGGTGCCTACTCAGCCGCTTCATATCCCGCGATGCCCTTGATCTCGAGGAAATCCTCAAGTCCGTATTCGGCATATTCGCGGCCATTGCCCGACTGCTTGTAGCCGCCGAACGGCAGGCCGGCGTCCCACTGGGGATAGTTGATGTAGACATTGCCGGTGCGCATGCGCGCCGCGACTTCGCGCGCCTTCTTCATGTCCTTGGCCTGGATGTAGGAGGCGAGGCCATAGACGGTGTCGTTGGCGGTCTCGACCACCTCGTCGACGCTGTCATAGGGCATGATCGCCAGTACCGGCCCAAAGATCTCCTCGCGCGCGATGCGCATGTCGTGGGTAACGTCGGCGAACACCGTCGGCCTGACATAGTAGCCGCGGTTGAGTTCGGCCGGACGGCCGGGGCCGCCGGCGACCAACGTCGCACCCTCGTCGATGCCGGCCTGGATCAGGTCCTGGATCTTGTCGAACTGAACTTGGCTGACGACCGGGCCGAGCTTGGTGCCGGCAGCGTCGGCCGGACCGACGGTGAATTTTTCCGCCGCAACCTTGGCATAGCCGGCCGCCTCGTCATGGCGCTCGCGCGGCACGAACATGCGCGTTGGCGCGTTGCAGGACTGGCCGCTGTTGCTGAAGCAACCGGCCACGCCCTTGCTGACCGCGCTTGCGAGGTCGACGTCGGGGAACAGAATGTTGGCCGACTTGCCACCAAGCTCCTGATGCACGCGCTTGACCGTGTCGGCAGCGGCCTTGGCCACCAGGATGCCGGCGCGGGTCGAACCGGTGAACGACATCATGTCGATGTCAGGATGGCTGGACAACGCCTGGCCGACGCCCGGTCCGTCGCCATTGACGAGGTTGAAGACGCCCTTCGGCACGCCGGCCTCGTCGAGGATCTCGGCGAAGATGATGGCGTCGAGCGGCGCGATCTCGGATGGCTTGAGCACCATGGTGCAGCCGGCGGCGAGCGCCGGACCCACCTTGCAGGTGATCTGGTTGAGCGGCCAGTTCCACGGCGTGATCAGCCCGACGACACCGATCGGCTCCTTGACCACGAGATGATTGCCCTTCACGTGGCGGAATTCGAAAGCCTTCAGCGTCTCGGCCATTTTGGTCAGATGCGCCAGCCCAATGCCGACCTGGCTGTCCAACGCCATCTGGCGCGGCGCGCCCATCTCGCGCGACACGGCAACCGCAAGATCGCCACTGCGCTTCTTGTAGACCGCGATGATGCGATTCAACAGGTCGAGCCGCTCGCTAACTTCGGTGAAACCAAAGCCGTTGAAGGCGCGCTTGGCGGCAGCCACCGCCTTGTCGACATCGGCCTTGGAGCCGAGCGAAATCTGCGCAAAAGCGTCCTCATTCGAGGGATCGATGACGTCCAATGGGTTGGGCACAACAGGATCGACCCACGCGCCATCGATGTAGAACTGCAGATTGTGTGACATGGTTTTCTCCTTGGCCGCATGGTCGCGCCGGGCCGTCATATCTGGCTGGAGATAACGATGCACAAACGCCGCTGTCAAACACAACCCCCGAAGTGGTTGAGCCAGTGCGGCAGTGATTGAGCCAGAGCGGTTGGGCAGCAACCGGCTTGGTGAGGATGGACTACAGCAAGGTATGCCCGGCCTCGACCAGAAACCGCCTCGCCGCGGCCTGATCCGTGGCTTTCACCAGGAGATGGTCGCCATCGAAAGTGGACACCACGAAGATGCCCAACCCGTTTTCCGACAACGGCCTGATGACCGACAGCACGATACCGGTTTCGTCGAAGGCGAACGGGCCCAGGAGCTTGAAGGCCACCCAGTCGATATCCTGCTTGACGGCATGCGGCACGCGGTCCTGCAGGCAAACGATCGAAAGCTCGTCGTCGGTCCTTGTGATGCTGACGAAGCCTGGTCCGTCCGCCCAACCGGGAATGGTTTCGCCCGCCGCCAGCCGGGAAACCGCGTAAGACCCCGGGAGTTGCTTAAGCTTGACCTTGGCAGCCATTATCGAAATCCTTCCTCAGATCGCCGGTGATCCCGCTAGCCTCTTGCTCATATAGACCGTCATGCCGCCCATGAACGGCTCGTCCCGATCCACTATGTAGCCCTGCCTCTTGTAGAGCGATACGTTCGCCTCGAACGCGCCATTGGTCAGCAGGCGAAGCTCGTCGCGGCCCGACTCGATCGCCTTGCGCTCGGCCCACTCCAGCAACAGCCGGCCAATCCCCCTGCCCTGCGCATCCGGTGCGACACAGACATTCTCGATCCACAGATGATCCTCGGCCAGCATGGTTTCAATCATTCCCACGATCCGATCATCCTCGACGGCGAGATCGAACGGATGCTCGGCAACAGCCTTCTCGTAGTCGGCGCGCATCGGCAGAGGCTCGCGGCCGATCACCGCTACCCATTTGGCATAGGCGGCGCGCACGATATCCCGGATCGCGGCGGCGTCAGCGGGCGCGGCCGGCCGAAGCCGGATGGAAGAATTGTTGGTCATCAAACTGCTCCAGACATGAAAAATCCCGCCGGCGGTTTCGCGGGCGGGGCTGGAAACGAAAGAACCGGGTCTATCCTGCCGGTCTTTGTCGTCGCGCAATCAGCTTGCCGCTCCGCACTGTGCAGGGGCGACGTCGCTTGGTGTTGGCGGGCGCGAAAACGAACATGGCGCCAAGTTGGAACAGGAAGCGCGGCGATGTCAAGGCGACCGCTCGATCGACAGTGTCTCGCATCGGCGACAAGGTTCTGGTCCTCGCGCCCGCAGGGCATAGAATCGCTATATGCTTTGTGCCAACGGCAGCTAATCGATGGGCAAACTATGACCGGGACGCTGAACAAAGCGGTGCGGATGGTGGCCATCCTGAACCTGGCCTATTTCGGGATCGAATTTGCCGTAGCCGTTTGGATCGGATCGGTATCGCTGTTCGCGGACAGCATCGATTTTCTGGAGGACGCATCCGTCAATCTCCTGATCATGGTCGCGTTGGGCTGGACCGTCCGCAATCGAGCGCGGCTCGGAATGGCGCTGGCCGGGATACTTCTGATCCCCGCATTGGCGACCCTTTGGACAGCCTGGGAGAAATTCAACATTCCAATTCCGCCAGCTCTCGTTCCGCTAACGCTCACGGCGGCTGGCGCGATGCTCGTCAACCTGTCGTGCGCGCTCATGCTCGCTCGCTATCGCCATCACAGCGGCAGCCTCACCCGCGCCGCCTTCCTGTCGGCGCGCAACGACGTCCTGGCCAATGTGGCAATCATTGCCGCTGCCCTGGTCACCGCATTCGTGTGGAATTCGGCCTGGCCCGATATCGTCATTGGGCTGGCAATCGCCGTCATGAATGCGGATGCTGCCCGCGAGGTTTTCACGGCCGCAAGACGCGAGTTCGCAGAAGGCCAAATTTCAAACTGAAACGCTGCCACCCGATCCGCGCACGATCCCCTCAACTCCTGCGCCGTCGGCCGGAATGGCTACCCGGTCGTCGAGTGCCCTCAGCCTGCGCCTGGCTCTAGCGATCGATCCTTGCTTCCTGTTGCGGAGAATAGCGCGCTCCCTGTACGGCGATCGCCGAGACCGCGTTCTCGATGTCGGCAGTTCGCCGTCAGCGCGACAGTGACCGATCCGATGTTCTCTTCGAGGCGATTGAGCTTGGTGGTGCCGGGGATCGGAACGATCCAGGGCTGTATCTGCCAAGCGCGGGAGCGATATCGGAGAATGGGCTTTTCAGCCTTGGAACATCGGTCATGTTGGTCTCCTTCGTAGAGTTCGGGCGTTGAACTCGGCGCCACGCGCCGATACCTGGTCAAATCCCGTATTGTTCGTCGCTGACATGCTCCAACCAGTCGACGACCTTGCCGTCGAGCGCTTCGGCGATAGCGATGTGGCTCATCGCCGTGGTCGGCGCGGCGCCATGCCAATGCTTCTCTCCGGGCGCGAACCAGACGATGTCGCCGGGCTGGATCGATTCGATCGGGCCGCCCTCGCGCTGCGCCAGGCCGGCGCCCGAGAGGACGATCAGCGTCTGGCCGAGCGGATGCGTGTGCCAGGCGGTGCGCGCGCCGGGCTCGAAAGTCACGGTGGCGCCGCCGACCCGGGCGGGCTCGCTGCCCTTGAACGGCGCGTCGATGCGCACCGCACCGGTGAAATAGTCGGCCGATCCCTTGGCCGAGGCCTGAGAGCCGTTTCGCGTGATGTCCATGGTTTTGTCCCTTCCTGGCAACAGCCATGACACGACCGCCCGGCTTTAGAGACGGCCGGAGGTGCCCGGTGTGATAACGCCTATCTAGGGTCTGCGATTGGTGCCGATTAGGTGCTATATCCAGCATGATCTTATGAAGGGGGCTCATGAATGCCACGTGACAACCTGAACGAGCTAACCGCCTTCCTCGCTGTGGCGCGCGAGGAAAGCTTCACCAGGGCGGCGGCCAAGCTCGGGGTTTCCCAATCGGCGCTCAGCCACACGGTGCGGGCGCTGGAGGAGCGGCTGGGTGTACGGCTCCTGACCCGCACCACGCGCAGCGTGTCGCCCACCGAAGCCGGGGAGCGGCTGCTTCGCACCGTCGGGCCGCGGCTGGACGAGATCGAGACCGAGCTCATTGCCTTGAGCGCATTGCGGGAAAAACCCGCCGGCGCCATCCGCATCACCGCCGGTGAGCACGCCGCCGATGCGGTCCTGTGGCCGGCGATCGCCCCGCTGCTGCCCGACTATCCCGACATCAAGGTCGAGATCATCGTCGACTATGGACTGACCGACATCGTCGCCGAGCGCTTCGACGCCGGCGTGCGGCTGGGCGAACAGGTGGCGCGCGACATGATCGCGGTGCGCATCGGCCCCGACATGCGCATGGCGGTGGTCGGCTCGCCAGCCTATTTCGCTACCCGACCAAAGCCGCGCACGCCGCAGAACCTGACCACCCACAATTGCATCAATCTGCGGCTGCCCACCTATGGCGGGCTCTATGCCTGGGAGTTCGAGAAGGCCGGACGCGAGCTGAAGGTTCGGGTCGAAGGCCAGCTTGTGTTCAACACGGCCGCTCTGCGCATGAACGCGGTGCTCGCCGGCCTCGGCCTTGCCTATCTGCCTGAGGAGCAGGTGACGGCCCATCTGGCCAACGGCCGGCTGGTGCGTGTGCTCGCCGACTGGTGCGGGCCCTTCCCCGGCTACCATCTCTATTACCCCAGCCGCCGGCAAGCCACGCCGGCCTTCTCGCTGCTGGTCGACGCGCTGCGCTACCGGGGCAAGGAGTAAGTCGGTGAGCAGCTTCCACCCGGCTTTGACTCGCCGCCGCCTGCGGTGACTATCCCCGGAAATGGTCGCGGAACCATTTCCGCGGCACCGCGTTCACTGCGGTTAACTGGAACTCCTATACGTGGCGCAAGTGACGAAAACCTCGAGCTCGACCTTTGATCTGCCCCACCAAATCCTCGATAATCTTCCCGTAGCAATCTACACCACCGACACCGAAGGCAAGATCACCTATTTCAATCGGGCCGCGGCAGATTTCGCTGGGCGCGAACCCGAGCTCGGAAAAGACCAATGGTGTGTGACGCACAAGCTGTTCACGACCGACGGTGAAGTGTTGCCGCATGACCAATGCCCGATGGCTGTCGCGCTAAAGGAGAACCGGCCGGTCAGAAACCAGTCGGCTATCTCCCAACGCCCGGACGGCACGCGTGTGCCGTTCCTTCCCTATCCCACACCGCTTCATGACGAGCAGGGCAGACTGGTCGGCGCCGTCAATATGCTGTTCGATCTCACTGACCGCCATCATGCCGACGAGGCCAGGCATCATCTGTCAGCCATCGTGGAGTCTTCCTTCGATGCCATCGTCAGCAAGGATTTGAACGGAGTCATCAGGAGCTGGAACTCAGCCGCCCAACGTCTGTTCGGTTACACCGCCGACGAAGCAATCGGAAGGTCGGTAACTATGCTGATACCGGACGACCATTTGGACGAAGAGCCGCGCATATTGGAGCGCATCCGCAAAGGCGAGCAGGTCGAGACCTACGAAACCATCCGCCGCCGCAAGGACGGCAGCCTTGTGCCCGTATCCCTGACAATCTCGCCGGTGCGCAACGCCGTCGGGCAGATCGTCGGCGCCTCGAAGATCGCCCGCGACATATCAGTAGCCAAGGAGAACGAATATCGCATCCGCATGCTGATGCGCGAGGTCAACCACCGGGTGAAGAACCAGTATTCCGTCATCATCTCGATGATCCGGGAGACCAGCAAGCGGTCATCGACGCCGGCCCAGTTCGAACGTCAGGTGCGCGAGCGCATCATGGCGTTGTCGCTCTCGCATGACCTTCTGGTTTCCGGCGACTGGAAGGGCGCCACGATCTTCGAACTGCTGCTTGCGCAGGCCAAACCGTTCGGCAACGAGGAGCGGATCTCAATGTCGGGCCCTTCCCTGACGCTGAGCCCCAATGCCGTCCAGTACCTCGGCATAGCGTTTCATGAACTCGCGACCAATTCCGCTAAATACGGCGTCCTTTCGGCCGCAGAGGGAACGATAACGGTGCAATGGAAGGTAACCGGACTGGTCGGCCAGAAACAGTTCCAGCTGATCTGGAAAGAGAGAGATGGTCCTGAAGTACAGACGATCGGCCATGGTGGTTTCGGCAGCGTGGTGCTGCGGCGCGTCGCTCCAGCCGCGGTGAGCGGCACCGGTGTTCTCGAGCATGATAGCCACGGTGTCACCTGGACGCTGCAAGCACCGTTGACCCAACTTGAGGCCTCGGTTGACAGCGAGCACGTTGATCAGCGTGCGTTGGACCAGGTGATGAGCGGACACGAATTCGGAATTGTTCCCTGAACTTGGGCACTGGCAACAGGACTACGGCCCGCTATGTGTTGCTTTTATTGTACGTCCTGGCCTTCAGCCCTGTCGCAATATGGCGGGCATCAGCACCGGAGCCATCGCCGTGACCGTGACCGACCTCTATCGAGGCTACATCGCCTGCCTCAACAATCAGGACTGGCAGAAGCTGCATCGCTTCGTTCATGACGAGGTGCACTACAATGGCGACCGCGTCGGACTGTCGGGTTACCAGGACATGCTGGAGCGCGATTTTCGGGAAATCCCAGACCTCTATTTCGATATCCAGTTGCTGATCGCCGAACCGCCGTTCCTAGCCAGCCGGCTTCAGTTCAACTGCACGCCGAAGGGAACCTTCTTCGGGCTCCCTATAAACGGCAGGAAGGTGTCCTTCAGCGAGAACGTCTTCTATGAATTCCTCGACGACCGGATCAGGAACGTCTGGTCGGTGATCGACAAGGCCGCGATCGAGGCGCAGCTTTAATCCAGGTCGCCCAGAAAGCGACGTCTGCGCGGCAGCGCCCGTGGATCGTTCGTAAAAATCGATCATTCTAACGAAAATAATTCGTTGGAAAGATTGGTTTAGGAATGGCATTCTCCCGGCATACTCGCCTGGAGCATTGCATTGTCTTCCGTTTCCCACTTCGCGAACGATATTCCAAAAAGCGCGTTTCCTGCCGATGTCGCGCAAGGGCGAAAATCCCTTAGCTGGAATGGCATCGTCCCCGGCATCGTGCTGGTCACGATGATCACTGCCGTCGCCTTCTCGGCGCGCAATGTTTCCGGCTTCGCGCTGTTCAGTCCAATGATCCTCGCCGTCGTCGCCGGCATGATCTACTCCAACGTGCTCGGCACGCCCGTGCACGCCAAAGCCGGTATCGCATTCTCGCAAAAGCGCCTGTTGCGCTTCGCCATCGTGCTGCTCGGCTTCCAGCTGACGCTCGGCCAGGTGGTCTCGATCGGCGCTGGCGGCGTCGGCATTGTCGCGGCGACGCTTGGCGCCACCTTCGTTTTCACCATCACGCTTGGCCGGCTGATCGGCGTCGACGCCAAGCTGGCGCAGTTGATCGCCGCCGGCACCTCGATCTGCGGCGCTTCGGCCATCGTCGCCACCAACATCGTCACCGATGCGCGCGACGAGGACGTCACCTACGCCGTCGCCTCGATCACCTTGTTCGGCACCGTCGCCATGCTCGGCTTCCCACTCATGGCGCCCATGCTCGGCCTCGACCAGCACGCTTTCGGCCTGTGGGCCGGCGCCTCGATCCACGAGGTGGCGCAAGTCATCGGCGCCGGCTTTCAGAACGGCACCCAGTCCGGCGAGATCGCCACCGTCGCCAAGCTGACCCGCGTCGCCATGCTGGCGCCGATGGTCGTCGCGCTCGGCCTGATGGCGCGCGGCAGGAGCAGCAGTGAGGTGGCGGCGCGGCCGCCCATGCCGTGGTTCGTCGCCGCCTTCGTCGCTGTCGTGGCGTTGAACAGCTTGGTCACGGTGCCCACCGAGATGAAATCGGCAATGGCGCTCGCCACCACCATCATGCTGACCATGGGCCTGGCCGCCATGGGCCTGCAGGCCGACATCTCTCAGCTGCGCTCGCGCGGCCTGCGCCCGCTGGCGCTCGCCTTCTCGGCCTTCCTGTTCATCGGCTGCTTCAGCCTGATGCTGGTGAAGTTCGCCTGAGCTTGATCGCCGGCACGCAGACGGCACAAGCGAGTTTGGGAATCAAATCACATCGGCTACGGTCTGCCGCGCATCAACACGCGAGCCCGCACCCGATCCATGCCGTTTGTTCCCTTACCCTTCGTCGTCGCCCTGTCGCTGTTCATCCTGCTTTGGGTCGTCGCCAGCCGCCAGGATGAGGCAGCACCGAACCTGCCGTTTCTCGCCCTGATCCTTGTTGCAGCGTTGCAATCGGTGCTCACCGGACTGCGCTGGGGCTATGGCATCAGCGAAGTCGGCTATATCGCCCCCGTATCCGCCGCGATCATGCCGTCTCTGCTCTACGCCGGCGTATCGAGCCTGGTTCGCACCAGCGACCGCCGGTGGCCGGCCCTGCTGGGGCTCCACGCGACACCCGCGGTCATCATCATCATGCTGATAATCTTTTGGCGCGAGGCGATCGACGTGGCGCTGACATCAATCGATTTCACCTACGCCGCCGCCATTCTCTGGCTGCTTCGCTCCGGCGCCGACGGGCTTCGCCTTGCGCCCTTCGACGGCGCGGTCCCGGTCTACAGGGCCATCCTTTTCGCGGCAGCTACGCTGTGCCTGTCGGGAGCCGTCGACATGCTGGTGTCCTTCGATCTGGCGTCGGGACATGGCGCTCGCGCGGCAACCGTGATCGGCATCGGCAATCTTTTCATGCTCGTCATTGTCGGCATGGCGGCGGCTGCGGCCAGCCAAAGCCATGTCCCGCTCAATGCCGCCGAGCCCGTCGAGACTTCGTCCCCACCCGACGCCGGCGAGAACGCCGATGCGATCGCCAGGGTCAACGAGTTGATGCAGGAGAAAAAACTATATCGCGACGCCAATCTCAACCTCAACCGGCTTGCCCGGCGCGCCGGAATTCCAGCACGGCAGATCTCAATGGCGATCAACCGGGCCACGGCCAGGAACGTCTCGCAATATGTCAACGGACACCGCATCACCGAGGCCTGCCGGCTGCTGAGCGAGACCGATCAGTCCGTGACGGAGATCATGTTTGCGGTCGGCTTCCAGACCAAGTCGAACTTCAACCGCGAATTCCGCCGCGTCACCGATATGACCCCGCTCGCCTGGCGGGACCGGAACGCGCCTGACGCGGCGCCCTCGCTTGCGAACCGGCGGGCGGCTGAAATCGGCAGCGCCGTTCCGCACTGAACGGTACTCAATCGCGATAAAGCACGTCCTTGATCGCGATCAAGGTCGCGGACTTCGCTCCGATCCGCTGACATTGGGTCGCTAACACTGCAATCGAACATGACCGCCAGCTTGCCCGGACGCTGTAGCCTCCGGCCTTGCCACCTATAGGGCGCGTTCGACAACGGAGATTTCAATGAAATTCTGGACTATGCTCTGCGCCGTCGCTGTTTCCACGGCGCTCATGCAACACCCCGCAGACGCCGGCGACAATGTCGGCGTTCGTCAGTTCCCTGCCCCATCCAAGGAGCGCGGCATCGATCTCGATGTGACGGTCTGGTATCCCGCGCAACCGGGCGGCGAGATGGTTATATCAGGCGACACCGCGCTTTTCGCCGGAACGGCCGCCATGCGCGATGCGCCTATCGCTGGCGGAAAATTCCCGCTTATCCTGCTTTCGCATGGCGCTGGCCTGGCGGGAACCCCACACGCCCTGAGCTGGATTGCAACGCCTCTGGCCAGGCAGGGATTCGTCGTCGCCGCTCCCACACACCCGGGAAATACGGGGAAAAACAGATCCGCCGCCGAGACGATGAAACTCTGGTTGCGGCCCGCCGATCTCACGGCTGCCCTGACCGCGACGGCGAAGGACGCTTTCTTCGCAGGGCACCTCGAACAAGGCAAAGTAGGCGTCCTCGGTCTTTCCATGGGCGGCAACACGGCGCTGGCGATAGCCGGTGCCCGCATCGATCCGAAATTGCTGGCGGCCTATTGCGATACGGACCTGCTCAATGCCTCGCTCTGCGACTGGGTCAGGCAAAGCGGCGTCGATCTTCACGCCATGGATTTGCAGGCCGCCGGTCGGGACAACCGGGATGAGCGCATTCATTTCGCCATGGCGATCGATCCTGCCCCATCCGATGTCTTCGATGTCAAAAGCTTTGCCGGTATCAAAATTCCGGTCGCTATCGTCAATCTTGGCCGACCAGGAAAGATTCCCGTGACCGCCGACGCATCCGAGATCGCAAAAGCAATTTCAAAGGCGAGCTATGCGACGATCGCGGATGCGAGCCACTACAGCATGTTCGGCGAATGTAAGCCCGGCGCTGCCGGCATCATTGCGGCCGAACAGATCGGCGACCCGGTTTGCGATGACGGTGGAGCACGATCGCGCGGTGATATTCACGCGCAACTGATCGACATGACGATTGCAGCTTTCAATCGCGCGCTGAAGACCGAGCCGTAGGACGCAGCTCAGTCCTCGAACGAACTCGCCGCGGCATAGATCGCCGCCAGCGTCTCGATGCCGGCCTGGTCGGCCTTGTCGAAGCGGCCGGGCAGCGGGCTGTCGAGATCGAGCACGCCGAAGACGCCTTCATCGTCCTCGAGCAGCACCACCAGTTCCGAGCGCGAATCGGCATCGCAGGCGATGTGGCCGGGAAAATCATGCACGTCCTTGATCAGCATCGAGGTGCCGAGTTCGACCGCCGTTCCGCACACGCCCTTGCCGACGGCGATGCGCACACAGGCCGGCTTGCCCTGGAAAGGCCCGAGCACCATTTCCTCGTCCGACTGCAGGAAATAGAAACCGGCCCAGTTGAGGTCCGGCACCATCTGGAAGATGAGTGCTGCGGTGTTGGCGGCGTTGGCGATCGAATCGCGCTCACCCTCGAGCAGCGCCTTCAATTGGGTGGCGAGGTCGCGGTAGAACGCGGGCTTGTCTGAGGTGTCGATGGCCTTGGCCGCAAACATGAACGTGTCTCCGTGTCGGGGATGGCGGTTCGTCCGATCGCTTGCCAAAGTCCGGCGAGCTCCGCAACCAGACGGCCGCCTGGACAGTCTAGCGTGGATTGCGTCCCCTTCGAAAGCCGCAAGATCATGATTGCCTCCCGGGACTGAGCCGGGCGACTGCGTAAACTTTGCGATGATCATCTTGAGAATCGTAGCGGCCCCGATCGGGGCCGCCATTCACATCTCCAACAGATCGGACAAATCCTGGGTTTTAGTAGCCGCCCATGCCGCCACCGCCGCCACCCGCAGGTGCTGCATCCTTGGCCGGAACGTCGGTGATCATCGCTTCGGCGGTGATCAGAAGGGCTGCGATCGAGCCGGCATCCTGGAGTGCGGTGCGCACCACTTTCGCCGGATCGACGATGCCTGCCTTGATCATGTCGACATAGACCTCGTTCTGGGCGTCAAAACCCTGATTGTGGTCCTTGCTGTCGGTGAGCTTGCCGACGACGATTGAGCCTTCGACGCCGGAATTCTCGGCGATCTGGCGGATCGGCGCTTCGAGCGCCCGCAGCACGATCGTGATGCCGGCCGTGACATCGGCATTGGCGCCGGTCAGGCCGCCAAGCGCCGAGCGGGCACGCAGCAGAGCGACGCCGCCGCCGGGCACGATGCCTTCCTCGACCGCCGCGCGGGTGGCGTTCAGCGCATCGTCGATGCGGTCCTTCTTTTCCTTGACTTCCGACTCGGTGACGCCGCCGACGCGGATGACGGCAACGCCGCCGGCGAGCTTGGCCAGCCGCTCCTGCAGCTTTTCCTTGTCGTAGTCTGACGTCGTCTCCTCGATCTGGCCCTTGATCTGAGCGACGCGCGCCTGGATGGTCGCCTTGGTGCCGGCACCGTCGATGATCGTGGTGGTGTCCTTCTCGATCAGCACGCGCTTGGCGCGGCCGAGCATCTCGATGGTGACGTTTTCGAGCTTGATGCCGAGGTCCTCGGAGATCATCTGGCCCGACGTGAGCACGGCGATGTCTTCCAGCATCGCCTTGCGGCGATCGCCGAAGCCAGGCGCCTTGACGGCCGCGACCTTGAGGCCGCCGCGCAGCTTGTTGACGACCAGCGTCGCCAGAGCCTCGCCCTCGACGTCCTCGGAGATGATCAGCAGCGGCCTGCCGCTCTGCACCACCGCTTCGAGGATCGGCAGCATCGCCTGCAGATTGCCGAGCTTCTTCTCGTGGATGAGGAGGTAGGGTTCTTCCAGCTCGACGCGCATCTTGTCGGCATTGGTGACGAAATAGGGCGAGAGATAGCCGCGGTCGAACTGCATGCCTTCGACGACGTCGAGTTCGGTCTCTGCGG
>NZ_RZPI01000469.1:0-4496 GCF_003998715.1 Mesorhizobium sp. M7A.F.Ca.CA.002.15.2.1 | reverse complement strand
TGTTGCCCGACAGCGCCTCGACCACACGCCCAATCCCAGCCGCGACGAGGTGGTCGAGGCGCTGTCGGGCAACATCTGCCGCTGCACCGGTTACGAGCCGATCATCCAGGCGGTGCTGACCGCCGCCCGCGCCAATTCGCAGAACGCGGCCTGAAGGGTCCAAAACAATGGAACTGCGCAAGAACTACTTCGCCGATGTCCGCAAGGACGATCTGCACGAGATCGGCCAGCCCCGGCCGCGCTCGGATTCGCCCGGCCATGTCACCGGCAAGACCGCCTTTTTCGCCGACCGCAACTTTCCCGGCATGCTGCACCTGAAGATGGTGCGCAGCCCGCATCACCATGCCCGCATCGGTTCGATCGACACCTCAGAGGCGGAAAAACATCCGGGCGTGGTGAAAATTCTGACCGCCAAGGACGTACCGCACAATGTCTACACCATCCTGATCCTGATCCAGATCGGGCCGGAGGACGAGACGGTGCTTGCCGACGGCAAGGTGCGCTGGAAGGGCGAGGCCGTGGTGGCGGTGCTGGCCGAAACCGAGCGCGCGGCACAAGAGGCCGCAGCCAAGGTCAAGGTCGACTATGAGGTGCTGCCGGCCGTCTTCGACATGGAAGAGGCGCTGAAACCCGACGCGCCGCTGGTCAACGAATATCACGGCCAGAATTATTACCTCTATGATAGCGGCGAGTGCCGCAAGGTGCGCTTCGGCGATGTCGAGGCGGGCTTCGCCGGCGCCGACCACATACTGGAGCAGAGCTACCAGTCTTCGCCGATCGAGCACGCGCCGACCGAGACCACCGGCTGCGTGGTGGCGCCCGAGGGCAATGACCGCTTCACCTGCTATACCAACACGCAGGCGATGTTCTTCACGCTCGACAACACCTCGATCATCCTGCAGATGCCGGGCAGCAAATTGCATTTCGTCGGCGGCACAGTCGGTGGCGGTTTTGGCGGCAAGGTCGACGTCATCGTCGAGCCGATCGCCATCCTCGGCGCAAAACTAACAGGACGACCAGTCTGTTTTATCTACAGCCGCGAGGAGGAGATGCAGATCTCGTCGCCGCGCGCCGCTGAAAAGGTCGTCATCAAGGACGGCGTCATGAAAGATGGCCGCATCGTCGCGCGCAAGGTCACCGGATACACCGATGCCGGCGCCTATTCGCGCCACTCGCCCTACGGCGCGCAGAAGGGCGCGGGGCATTATCCCGGCCCCTACACTATTCCGAACGTCTGGATCGACACCTATTGCGTCTACACCAACCGCACGCCGTCGTCGGCCATGCGCGGCTTCGGCGTCACCATCGGCGATTTCGCGCTGGAGGTGCAGATGGACAAGCTGGCGCGCCTGATCGGCATGGACCCGCTCGAATTCCGCTTCATCAACGCCTATCGCGACGGTGATATGAAAGCGCACCGCCAGCCGACAGAGGGCGCCGCGCTGATCGAATGCATGCAGGAAGCCTCGCGCGCCGCCAACTGGCCGGTGGCGGAAAAGTACCTGGCGATGTCCTCCTATACGAAGGGAGCTTGAGATGGCGATCAGGCGTGGGCGCGGCGTTGCCGCGATCAACTATCCCACCGGTATGAACCTCGGCGGTGACCCGACGCAGGCACTGGTGCACTCGACGCCAACAGGCAATTTCATGGTGACATTGTCCTCCGTCGATCTCGGCCAGGGCATGAAGCAGATCATGGCGCAGATCTGCGCCGAGACCATCGGCGTGCCGACAGACCGCGTCGTCGTCGACACCGCCGACACCGACACCGGCCCGCACTGCATGGGCACCTTCGCCTCGCGCGGTACGCACCGCGCCGGCAACGCCGTCATCCAGGCGGCAAGGGAAGCGCGGCAGGTGATGCTGGAAGTGGCCGCCGAGGAACTGGAGGTGAACGCCTCCGACCTCGAGACCGACGGCCAGGGCAACATACTGGTCAAAGGCGCGCCGCAAAAATCGATCTCGATCTTCGATGTCGCGCTGTCGGCGCATTTCAAGCGCGGTCGCTCGATCTCGGGCCGCGGCATGTTCCTGATTCCGCGCTCTTATCCGGAGAAAGAGACTGGCGCGATGAAGCCATCGACCTGCTACGCGCATGCCTGCACCGTGGCCGAGGTCGAGGTCGACGACGAGACCGGCGCGGTCACCGTGCTGACTGTGAAGAACGTCTTCGAGATCGGCCGCGCGCTGAACCCGAAAATGGTCGAACAGCAACTGGTCGGCGGTTCGTGGATGGGCATCAGCCATGCGCTCTACGAGACGACCGAGCCCTATTATCCCAACCGCGACCATGGCGGCACGGACTTCAACCAGTATCTGATGCCCGGCCCCGGCGACCTCGCCGAGACCGAGATCATCGTGCTGGAGCGTCCATCGGCGGACGGGCCATACGGTGCCAAGGGGCCGGGCGAAATGTGCGCCAACCCGCAGATCCCGGCGGTCGCCAATGCCGTCTTCGACGCCGTCGGCGTGCGCATCGACACGCTGCCGATCACGCCGGAGCGCATCCTGCGCGCGCTGAAGGCGCAAGCGGCGAACTGAGGGCCGAAATGACCGGGACAAGCGCCGAGACATCAGCGACCTCGCCGGAGGCGGTGGCGCAGCATCTTGCCGCCTCGCGCTATCTGGCCGACGACAGTCTTGCGACCGCGATCTTCCTGGCGATCCGGCTGGGGAAGCCGCTGCTGCTCGAAGGCGCACCAGGCGTCGGCAAGACGGAAGCGGCCAAGGCGATCGCCGCGCTGCTCGGCCGCGATCTGGTGCGGCTGCAATGCTATGAAGGCATCGACGCTGCGCACGCGCTCTACGAATGGAATTATCAACGCCAGCTGCTCGCCATTCGCCACGCCGGCGAGCACGAGATCGACATCTACGAAGACCGTTTCCTGATCGCCCGGCCGCTGCTGCAGGTGCTGAAGGCGCCGGAACAGCGCGTGCTGCTGGTCGACGAGATCGACCGCTCGGATCATGAATTCGAGGCGCTGCTTCTGGAATTCCTCTCCGATTTCCAGATCAGCATTCCCGAACGCGGTACCGTCCGCGCCACGGCACAGCCGATCGTCATCCTGACCTCGAACCGCACCCGCGAGCTTGCCGAGGCACTGCGCCGCCGCTGCGTCTACCACTGGATCGGCTATCCCGACGCCGAGCGCGAGGCCGCCATCATCATGCTGCGCGCCGGCGATGTGGCCGAGGTAACGGCGCGCGCGGTGGCGGCGGCCGTGCAGACCATCCGCGCCCGGCCGCTGGCCAAGCCGCCGGGTATCGCCGAGGCCGTCGAATGGGCCAATGCCGCCACCATCCTGGAGAAGGGCGGCAGCCCGTGGCCGGAAGCCTTCCGCCGCGCCATCGGCGTGCTGATCAAGGACGAGGAAGACCTTTCCTACATCGCACCGGAGCTTGGCCGGATCGTCGAGGAGGCGCTGGCGTGACGCGGGAGGTCATTTCGCAAGGCTGGCGGGACAGCGCCCCCCTCTGTCCTGCCGGACATCTCCCCCTCAAGGGGGGAGATCGGATGTCATCCCCGCTTTCGCTAATCGCTGACGTCGCCGAACAGAGCGAAGCGCCGAAGCTGCCAATCTCCCCCCTTGAGGGGGAGATGTCCGGCAGGACAGAGGGGGGCGACACAGAATGATGCGGGAAACAAGCTTCCCCCGCGCCGCCTCGCCATTCCTGGGTTTTGCCAGGCTCTTGCGCCGCTACGGCTTTGCCATAGCCCCCGAGCAAGTCTCCGGCTTCATGCAGGCGGTGACGTTGCTCGGTCCACGCTCGATGGCCGACATCCGCGAGGCGGCCCTCGCCACCCTGGCGCCGCCGCCCGACCGCCGCGACGAATTCGAAGCGCATTTCCAGAGCCATTTCTATGGCAACAGGTCCGCCGTGGTCGAAGGCGACGCCGACGAGGAAACCCGCATCAAGGATGATGGCGGTGCGAGCCAGGAAGAGATCGAGGTCATCAGCCATCAGGAAGGTGGCGAACTCTCTTCCGGCGCCGAACAACTGAGTACCCGCGATTTCAAGCGCGACGACGACAACCTTGCCGCTTTCCGCCGCAGGCTCGCTTCAGCCTTGCCCGCCCGCCGCTCGTTCCGCACCGTGCGCACGCATTCGCGCGGCAAGCTCGATCTGCGCCGGTCGCTGCGGGAAATCGTCAGCGCCGATGGCGACGTGCCCTCGCCGCTGCTGCGCCGCCGCCAGACCGTGCCGCGCAAGCTGCTGCTGCTGATCGACGTTTCCGGCTCGATGAAGCTGCACACCGCAGACTATCTCAAGCTGGCGCATGCCGCCGTGCAAGGCGCGGACCGTGCCGAGATTTTCACCTTCGGCACGCGGCTGACCCGCATCACCACGGCATTGCGCATCCGCGACGGCGACCAGGCATTGGCCCGCGCCGCTGTCCAGGTCGACGATTGGGACGGCGGCACCCGCATGGGACCGACGCTGCTCGCCTTCCTCTCGGTGCCGCGCTTTTCAGCCTTTGCACTCGGTGCCGCTAT
>NZ_RZPI01000468.1:0-4508 GCF_003998715.1 Mesorhizobium sp. M7A.F.Ca.CA.002.15.2.1 | reverse complement strand
CCCGAGTGCACGCCATCCAGCGTGATCGACTGCCCATCGCCCAGCGTGATCACCGCGTTGCCGTGGGCATCGTCGGCGATATGGGTCTGCAGGTCGGCAAAGTCCGCCAGTCCGTTGTAGCCGATAAGGTCGATCTGGTCGGCCGCGGCGTCGAAATTGTGCACCGTGTCGGCACCGATCGGCTGCGAGAAGACGAAGAGGTCGTTGCCGCTGGACCCGGTCAGGTAGTCGTTTCCAGACAAAGCAAAGATGGGCGAACCCTTGGCATAGATTTCCACGTTGTCCGCGATGGTCATGGTCCCGGTGGTCCCGTCCTCGTTACTCCAGGTCCCGGTCACGTTGAGCACGTGTGCACCGGTATAGGTGACCGGCGTCGTGACGGTCAGGGCGGAAACATTCGTGGTTGTTGCGGTCCAAGAGCCGTCCGCGTTGCGGGTGCCCCCATCGATCGTCCATCCGTCGGGGACGTCACTAATCGTGAGCGTAATCGCGCCATCGTGGCCGGCTGGATCGGTAAGTCCCAAGTTCACAGCCTCTCCGGCAATGCCGGCGGGCGCTGTGACACCGATGGATTGGACAATGGTACTGCTGCCTGTCGTAGCGACCACAAAGAAGGTGTGGGCTCCGGTGTTGTTGCCCAGGTTGGTCTTAGCCCCGCTCCAGGTGCCATCGCCATTCAGCGTCACGGCAACTGCGTGGGTCGGATTGTCGACGTCCCAGTACGCGCGTATCGTCACACCGGTATTATAGTGCCCGGAAAGAGTGAAATTGCCGCTTTGCCCGTTTTCCTTCGTCGCTGCGTCAAAGGTAAAGCCCTCGAATACCGTGTCGTTGCCTCCGGAGCCTGTGTTCAGAGCTGCATCCGTATAGCTTCCCGAGCTCACTGAAACGGTCGCGTTTCCGACAAAAGTCGAAGATGCGGTGAACGTTGCGACATAGGTTTTGCCGGTTGGATCTGTGGCGTCTATGGTCGGCCCGCTGGTGATCGAGCCGCTGCCTGACGTCACAATGATGTCGGCCGCCGTGAAACCGGTAGGGACTTCGCTGAAGACAAACTTTACCTGTGATGTCCCGCCTGCCGGCAGGTCTGGGGCGATGATGTCGACCGAAACGGTCGGCGCCTTGGTATCGTAGGCCTGGGTGGCATTGACAGTGCCGGTCCCCGAATTGCCCGCCGTATCGGTGATGCCAACCTGGTTCACTGTTACACTGATCGTGCCGGCATCGACGTTGGCCGTCGGGGTCACGGTCAGGTTATATACGTTGCTGGTGCCGACTTGCGTCAGCGCACCGACCGTGCCGCCCGTTACCGTCACGTCCGCAATGGTCAGCGTGCTGCCAACGCTCTCGCTGGTGGTGAAGGTGTAGAGGACACTGCCACCGGCAATGTTGGCCGTCGCCGCCGGCTCGTCGTCGGTGATGATAACCGTCGGCGCCTTGGTGTCGTAAGCTTGCGTCGCCTGGATCGCCACCGTGTTGCCGTTGCTGGCTGCATCGTTGGCCGCGCCTGCCGCCACATCTACGGTGATGATACCGGCCTGCGTATTCGCGGTTGGGATCACATCCAAGGTGTAAACCGTGCTGCTCACCGCGGTGAACGTACCCTTGGTACCGCCTCCCACAACGATATCTGATGTAACAAATCCGGTGACAGGCTCGCTGAAGGTGAAGGTGTAGAGGACATTGCCACCGGCAATGTTGGCCGTCGCCGCCGGCTCGTCGTCGGTAATCGTCACGGTCGGCGCAGTTGCGTCGATGATCTGCGCCGTCGCCGTGCCGGTGCCGACCACCAGGTGTTCAAAGTTGCCGCCCAAGGTGCCGGTGATGGTCGCGGACAGGCTTGATGCGTTGGGGGTTGCGATCACCAGTGTGCCAACGGTCTGGCCGTTAGCGATGGTGATGTCGCCATGGTCGGTGTGGACCGTGGTGACGCCTTGCGAGGCGTTGCTCAACGTCGCCGTGAAGGTGACGTTGGTATCGTGATCCGTAACGTTCGACGTGCTGAGATTCACCGTCGCGTCGGTGGTGGTGTCGGTGACGTTGGCCGTCGCCGTGCCGGTGCCGATCACCAGGTGCTCGAAGTTGCCGCCCGCGGTGGCGGTGATGTTGGCGGTCAGGCTCGATGCGTCGTTGTAGACGTCCTCGCCATTGCCCGAGGCGATCGTCAGCGTGCCGGTGGTCTGGCCATCGGCGATGGTGATGTCGCCCTTGTCGGTGGTGATCGTGGTGACGCCATGCGAGGCGTCCGACAGCGTCGCCGTGAACACGTAGTTGGCGACCGCGCCCTCGGCGACCGTCGAGGCGCTCAGGTTGACCGTCGCGTTATCAGTAATTCCATTGATCGTGACCGTTACTACCTGCGCTGTCCCGTCCGCAGTCCGAACCGTGAATGTGTCGATCAAATGATCGCCCGCGTTGAGTTCCTGGACCGCACTATTCGTGTTGTCGAGCGTATAGGTCCAGGTGCCCGCCGCGTTCATCGCAAAGGTGCCGTAGCCGTGGTCAGTTGCCCCGCCGGCACCAACCGCCTGGAACGTGTTCGCCAGATTGTCGACGTCGGTATCCGTCAGCGTGCCGCTGACACTCGGGGTGCCATTGATAGCGCCGCCGGCCTCGACGACCGTGCCGGCAATGGTGCCGGAGATTACAGCCGCGTCATTGGTGCCGTTGATCGTGACCGTTACTACTTGGGCCGTGCCGTCCTGTGTGTGGACGGTAAACGTCTCGGTGAGATGCTGGCCGACGTTGAGACCCTGCACTGCCGCATTGTTGTTGTTGAGGGTGAAGGTCCAGACACCACCCGCGGTCATCTGGTAGGTCCCATACCCATGATCGCCCGCGGTTCCGGGCGCGACCGCCTGGAACGTATTGGGCGTGTTGTCGACGTCGGTATCTGTCAGCGTGCCGCTCACCGTCGGCGTCCCGGTGATGGCATTGGCGACACCGCCAGCCTCGACGACCGCGCCCGTAGAGACGCCGGAAATCACCGCGGCGTCGTTGGTGCCGGCGAAATGTACCGTCGCGGTTGCCCAGCTGAGCGTTCCATTGCCGAGCCGGACCGAGTAGATGAAGCTGTCAGTCAGGTACTGTCCCGCATTCAAGCCCTGTAACTGTGCCTTGAACGCCGCTGACAAGGTAGTCGCGTCGTATCCCACGAGTCCGTCGGACGTAATCCAGATCTTCGCGCCGTTATAACTTGTCTCGGAGGTGGGGGATTCAGTGCGTGCTAAGTCTTGGGTCAACAAATCAGCGGCGGTGTATCCATTCATTGCGCCTGTGTTGTTGATGCCATTGTCGACTGACCAGAGGGTCTTGGCATTCCCGCCGAGATCGTTGGCCATCACGTTCAGGAAGACGGATTGGAAACTATCATAGGTAAACAGGTCATCCTTCGCCTGCGGCGTGTTGGAGAAAGACGTCGTGGTGCCGCCGGCACCGGTGACCTGAGTAGCCATTTTTCAACCCCCCTTTTAAGAACAGACGCCTCATCTGTTTTTCTGTTTTATCGACAGTACTGAACGACCGGCTGCTTCCAGCCGAAGAAAAACCGCGCGAATCCAGGCAGGCATGAATTTTCGCCCTCATCCAGGCACACCGCCGCGCCTGGAACAGCCGCCTCAAGCTGGCCATTCACGGACGGATATTGACCCGATGCTGCTGGACGCGACGACTGGTCGTCACGCTACGTTCCCTACCCAACCTACATCGTCAAACTCGTGGCTTTCGACCACGAACTTTAGATGCTTCTTATATTAGGAGATTATTAACTCTTATAGAGAGGAAGCGTCAACGCCCAACTTGGCCGAACAGTTAATAGTCGAACATAAGGGGAGCCACAGTCACTAGAATCGAGTTGTGAGATCGAACAGGCGCACGCCCGATATGAGCCAGGCGGCAGACGTGCGGCTCAGCGTGACCAGAGCCCGCCAGCGCACCACCATACCAACACCGCACCTTGATCGCTGAGTACTTTTCGTGCAGCACGCCAACCCGACAGCCAGCCAGTTCGCTTGAACGGTCGGGGATTCAACTGAGATCACTTAACGCGCCGGACAGCCGGGAAGCTTCATGCCTTGCTCACGGAGATCTTGAAGCCGGGCAACTCGAACATCTGTCCCACACGCTCCGTAGCACTTCGTGAAACCTCGTCGTTCGGTACGTGCGACCACACCTCCTCGTTCAAGGCCGATTGATCGCCCGAGCGCTGTCGCGATCGGTCTCGTCAGGGATATATTCGCCGGCATTGGCATCGAAGCCGGTCCAGCCGCCAGCCTCGTAAGCCCTGCGGCGTTCGGCAAGATCGACCGATCTGGATTGCCCCAGAATTTCCTCGGCATTTGCAATGAGTTCATCGTCCACCCTGGCCGTGACCAACGTGCCGCCGCGGCGTACGCCCTCCGCATACACGTGGGCATCGTTCTCGGGCACGCCGGACTCCGTCAGAGCGCCGACAATGCCTCCGACCGCACCGCCTGCCACCGCCCCGGCAACGACACCTGTCGCGGTGG
>NZ_RZPI01000467.1:0-4518 GCF_003998715.1 Mesorhizobium sp. M7A.F.Ca.CA.002.15.2.1 | reverse complement strand
TCAAAGCCGACCTCCTCCCCGGCGATGACGAATCGGCCCGACCTTCACCTCCTCCCGAGGGTTGGCCACAAAAACGGCGCCCGCCGCACCTCCTCCCGCGGCGGGCGCTGTTTCCCAGGGGCAAGACGAATTTTGCTCCAGAGGTTTCGCCCCTTCTAAAAATGGCGAAAGGAATTTCGTCAAAGCCGACCTCCTCCCCGGCGATGACGAATATGGCCGGCCTTCACCTCCTCCCGAAGGTCGACCCGAAAAACGACACCCGCCGGACCTCCTCCCCCGGCGGGTGTTGTTGTTTTCACGAGGCGCTCCCATCAGCAGCTGTTTGCCCCGCACCGCGCACGGCAATTGCAATCGCCGCACCAAGCGATTATTCCGGCGCTCATGAGCAAAAACCCAATCCACATCATCGGCGGCGGCCTCGCCGGTTCCGAAGCCGCCTGGCAGGCAGCGCAAGCCGGCGTGCCCGTCATCCTGCATGAAATGCGGCCCGTTCGTGGCACCGATGCGCACAAGACCGATAGCCTGGCCGAGCTCGTCTGTTCCAATTCCTTCCGCTCCGACGACGCCGACAACAACGCGGTCGGCCTGTTGCACGCCGAAATGCGGCTGGCCGGCTCGTTGATCATGAGCGCCGGCGACGCCAACCAGGTTCCGGCCGGCGGCGCGCTGGCCGTCGATCGCGACGGATTCGCCGATGCCGTGACGAAAAAACTCGAAGCACACCCGCTGATCACCATCCGGCGCGAGGAAGTGCCAGGTCTGCCGCCGACGGATTGGGACCAGGCGATCGTTGCCACGGGTCCGTTGACCGCCCCCGGGCTTGCCCAGTCGATCGCGGAAGCGACCGGCGCCGATGCGCTCGCCTTCTTCGACGCCATTGCGCCGATCATCCATTTCGACACGATCGACATGAATACCTGCTGGTTCCAGTCGCGCTACGACAAGGTCGGGCCAGGCGGCACCGGCAAGGACTACATCAATTGTCCGATGGACAAGGACCAGTACCTTGCCTTCGTGCAAGCGCTGGTCGACGGCCAGAAAACCGAATTCAAGCAATGGGAAGGCACGCCCTATTTCGACGGCTGCCTGCCGATCGAAGTCATGGCCGAGCGCGGTGTCGAGACGCTACGCTACGGGCCTATGAAGCCGATGGGGCTGACCAATGCCCACAATCCGACGGTAAAGGCCTATGCCGTCGTCCAGTTGCGGCAGGACAATGCGCTGGGCACGCTCTACAACATGGTCGGTTTCCAGACCAAGTTGAAGCATGCCGAGCAGGTGCGCATCTTCCGCACCATACCGGGTCTCGAAAACGCTGATTTCGCCCGTCTCGGCGGCCTGCACCGCAACACCTACATCAACTCGCCGACCTTGCTCGACGCTTCGCTGCAACTGAAGTCGCGGCCCGGCCTGCGTTTCGCCGGCCAGATCACCGGCTGCGAAGGCTATGTCGAAAGTGCGGCCATCGGCCTGCTCGCCGGCCGCTTCGCCGCAGCGGAGCGGCTCGGCCTTGCTCCGTCCCTGCCGCCGCTGACCACGGCCTTCGGCGCTCTGCTCAACCACATCACCGGCGGTCATATTGTCTCCGATGACGAGCCGGGAAAGCGCTCATTCCAGCCGATGAACGTCAATTTCGGCCTGTTCCCACCTGTCGAAGCTCCGAAGGCCGAGGGCAAACGCATGCGCGGCAAGGACAAGACCGTTGCCAAGCGGCACGCCATCACATCGCGTGCGCAGGCTGATTGCCGAGAATGGCTAGGGCTGCCGGCACAAGCGCAAGCCGCCGAGTAGTCCGTGGCCAAGCACTCCGAGCTGCACCAGCTTCTGCCGTCGGACCTGCCGCCGAGTGGCGAACCTTTCGCCGGCGACTACGAAATTTGCTGGAGCATCTATGTCAGATGCACCAACCTGCGGAAGCTGCGCGAAGTTCATATACCCGCTATCGAGGCGCTAATAGGTCAGCCTCACGGGGGCCAAGGTTGGCTGTACGAAAATGAAAATTACAATGAGAACCGTGATCGAAGCTTGAAGAGAATCATTGCCGTTCAGCCTGTCGAAGGTCCCTACAATGACCGGCTAATTCTGGATTTCATGAAAGCGATCTATTCGCTGTCATCCTTCTGGGCGATCCAAGCCCGTCTGGATCCCTCACATCCTCATGGCGCCTACCTCAGTGCACGATTCACGCAGGAGGCTCCCAGCTCGGAGGCGCCGGCTATTGTCGACGCGCTGGTTGAGTTCGAAGCCAATTTTACAGATTTGGGGGGCCATGAATTCGGCCGGCATTTCGGCACAACTCGGCGCATTAGCGCCACCATGCCGGATGGTTCGGAAGCTGGCCGGGCGAAACCCAGGCGCTAGGACCTCATCGTTGGCCGCACGGATGAAGCAGGATACAATCCCACTTGCTGTCCAATGGGAGCCGTTCCACGGAATTCGCCGAGAAACTTTCTGTCACAGTCACGCCAGCAATGGCCCGCCTTATCCGCCAAAAAGTCGAAGACGGCTCTTTCGGCTCGGCGAGCGAAGTCATCCGCGCGGCGCTCCGGGCCTTCCAGCGCGAGGAAGAGGAGCATGCCGAGCGCCTAGCCGCGATCCGGGCCAAGATAAAGGCTTCGATCGAAGATACGCGTCCCGCTATTCCGCTGGATCACGCCATCGCGCAAGTGAGGGAACGAATCGCGCAATTGGCGTACGACAGCGATGACGACGGACCCTCCTGACATAAGAAGTTCTACTCGGCGGGCTCGACACCCACGCTTGGCAACCCAGGCTTCCCCGCCTCAGCAGGATTTCGCCTGACATAGGCAGCCTTCAAACTCTCCGAAGTCTCGCGCGAGCCGTCATGGCTCCAGCCGGGAGGCTTGATCAGATAGTTCAGGCGATCGCTCAAGGTCAGACCGGGCGCAAAGGCATCCCTGAACATGCCGATCCATTCATGGAATGCCACTTTCAGCGGATTGAAGGTGCCGAGATTCCTGACGATGCCGTAGCGCGGCCGGTCTTCTTCCAGTTCCCCGACGAAGGTGCCGAACATGCGGTCCCAGATGATCAGCGTGCCGGCATAGTTGGCGTCGAGATAGCGCGGATTGGTGGCGTGGTGGACGCGGTGGTGTGAGGGCGTGTTGAAGACGAACTCGAACCAGCCCCACATCTTGCCGATGGTCTCGGTGTGGATCCAGAATTGCCAGACCAAATTGAAGCCGAAGGTGAAGGCAATCACCGCCGGGTGGAAGCCGAGCAGCACCAGCGGCGCCTGCAGCACGAACATGAAGGTGAACAGGCCCGTCCAGCTCTGCCGCAGCGCTGTCGACAGATTGTAGTGCTGGCTGGAATGGTGGTTGACGTGTTCGGCCCACACCCAGCGCACCCGGTGCGCGATGCGGTGATAGAAATAGTAGCGCAGATCATCGAGCAGGAAGGCCACCAGAAAGACCCAGATCGACAGGCCGAGATTGAAGACGCGGAACTGCCAGAGCCACAGCAACGCCCAGTAGGACACGACGCCAAGCAGCAGCCCGGCAACGACATTGCCGGTACCCATCATCAGGCTGGTCAATGTGTCGCGCGTTTCGAACGAACCCTTGGCACGGCCGGTGCGCACCAACCAAAGCTCGATCAGGATCGCGACAACGAAGAACGGGATGGCCAGTTGAGTGACCTGCGGAAAATTGTAGTCGTCCATCATGCCGCCTCTCCGCCGAAACTCTGCGGCTCAAGCGCCTTCAGCAAGCCTTGCGCATCCGTTGCGCTGGCAAAGCGGAAGCGGCCGCCCTTCCAGGTGAAATCGGCGAGCCGCAGCGAGACCGTATTCCCGTCTCCAGCGTCCAAAATCGTGACATCTTGAGGCGTGACGATGCGGGTCAAGAAGCAGTCGCCTACGCTGTGAACGATCCCGAAGCGCCCTCGCCCGATATCCAGGAACGCGGTCCCGGCATCTGCTGTCAGGCGGACTGCCGCCACGATCTCGTCGGGAAAATCCTCGGCGAACCGGCTCTTCGCATGATCTGCGCCACTGAGCGTCGCCGTCTTGCTGCCGCCAGTGAAATGCACCGCGGCAACCGACAGCGCGATGCCAAGGGCGACGATCGCAACCAGCAAAGGCAAGCTCATTGAATGGGTATCTCCTCCGGCCGGCCTGTCGTCTATGGCGACAGTTTTGGCGCGGAGACTTCTTAGCACGGTTGACGTTTACGTCAAAGTGCTGGCCAACCCTTGCTCGCGCGGCGCAGCAATAGCCAATGCCGGCGCAAGGCCGAGAGCCGCGCCACGCCACCGAACGGCGAGCCATTCTCCATCTTGCCGAGATAGGCGCGCGACAGGGCCAGCGGCAGGAATGCCGGGCGCAGCGAGACCGGGAGAGCCGGTGCGCCTTGCTCGAAGGCGGAAAGATGTTCCCGTGCCAGCGCCATCATCGCCGCCACCGCGCGTTTGGCGCCGGATCCGCCGTCGCCGGTGACGAATTCTTCCGGCGACGATCCCGCTGCCGCCAGAATGTCGGCCGGGACAAAACATTGT
>NZ_RZPI01000466.1:0-4518 GCF_003998715.1 Mesorhizobium sp. M7A.F.Ca.CA.002.15.2.1 | reverse complement strand
GACCAGCGCACGCCGCTTCTTGTCGGTCTCGGCATTGGCCTCGGCGTCCTTGACCATCTTCTCGATGTCGGCGTCCGAAAGACCACCCGATGCCTGGATGCGGATCTGGTGCTCCTTGCCGGTGCCCTTGTCCTTGGCCGAAACGTTGACGATGCCGTTGGCGTCGATGTCGAAGGTGACCTCGATCTGCGGTACGCCGCGCGGCGCCGGCGGAATGCCGACCAGGTCGAACTGGCCGAGCGCCTTGTTGTCGGCGGCCATTTCGCGCTCACCCTGGAAGACCCGGATGGTCACTGCCGACTGTGAGTCCTCGGCCGTCGAGAACACCTGGCTCTTCTTGGTCGGGATCGTCGTGTTGCGTTCGATCAGGCGGGTGAACACGCCACCCAGCGTCTCGATGCCGAGCGACAGCGGCGTCACGTCGAGCAACAGCACGTCCTTGACGTCGCCCTGCAGCACGCCGGCCTGGATGGCGGCGCCGAGAGCGACGACCTCATCCGGATTGACGCCCTTGTGCGGCTCCTTGCCGAAGAACTGCTTCACGATTTCCTGGATCTTGGGCATGCGGGTCATGCCGCCGACCAGAACGACTTCGTCGATCTCGCCCGCCTTCAGGCCGGCATCCTTCAACGCCGCCTTGCAAGGGGCAATCGTGCGCTGGACGAGGTCGTCGACCAGCTGCTCGAACTTGGCGCGCGTCAGCTTCAGCGTCAGGTGCTTCGGCCCGGTCGCGTCGGCGGTGATGAAGGGCAGGTTGATTTCGGTCTGGGTGGTCGACGACAGCTCGATCTTGGCCTTTTCAGCCGCCTCCTTGAGGCGCTGCAGGGCAAGCTTATCGTTCTTCAGGTCGATGCCCTGTTCCTTCTTGAACTCGGCCGCCAGGTATTCGACCAGGCGCATGTCGAAATCCTCGCCGCCGAGGAAGGTGTCGCCATTGGTCGACTTGACCTCGAACACGCCATCGCCGATTTCGAGCACCGAAATGTCGAACGTGCCGCCGCCAAGGTCATAGACGGCAATGGTCTTGCCTTCCTTCTTGTCGAGGCCATAGGCAAGCGCTGCCGCGGTCGGCTCGTTGATGATGCGCAGCACTTCAAGGCCGGCGATCTTGCCGGCATCCTTGGTCGCCTGGCGCTGGGCGTCGTTGAAATAGGCCGGAACGGTGATGACCGCCTTCTCGACCTTTTCGCCGAGATAGGCTTCCGCCGTCTCCTTCATCTTCTGCAGGATCATGGCCGAAATCTGCGAGGGCGACTGCTTCCTGCCGCCGGCTTCGACCCAGGCATCGCCATTGTCGCCCTTGACGATCTTGTAGGGGACAAGCTTCTTGTCCTTCTCCGTCACCGGATCGTCATAGCGGCGGCCGATCAGGCGCTTGACCGCGAAGATGGTGTTTTCAGGATTGGTGACCGCCTGGCGCTTGGCCGGCTGGCCGACCAGACGTTCGTCGTCGCCCGAGATGGCGACGATGGAAGGCGTCGTGCGCGCGCCTTCCGCATTCTCGATTACCTTGGGCTCCTTGCCATCCATGATGGCGATGCAGGAGTTGGTGGTGCCGAGATCGATACCGATTACTTTTGCCATTTCTCTAGTCTCTCCGCTAAGCAGGCTCTCAGGACCCGTACAGGCGTTCCGACGAAAGCCCCTGTTCACAAGAAATCCCGTTCCGGCAACCGGCATTCCGGCGCCGAACGGCTTGGCGCGTATATAAGAACAGGCGGCATCGCGCGCAAGCATTCTGCGCAGGCCTTCCATGAACCTTTCCATCTCCGCCCGCGACTGATCTCTAGGTGCCGCATGGTGCGGCCCGGAAAGGAAGCCCCCATGACCAATAACCCAGAGGCTCTGCGGTCTCCGGGAACAACAGGAGCTCGGCGCGACCACCGCCTTCGGGACGGGGTCGATGCGCTGGGCTTTCCGCTGATTCCGTTGACCCTGCGTAAGACCAGGCGTATCGTCGTCTTGAGGAAAGCAGACAATTCGATCAGGGAAGAACGAGCCGGACCGCCGCGCCTTGCCCTGATTTGCGCGGCCAGCCCCGACGTTCTCCCGTCGACTACGGGGGGTAGTGTCATGTCTCGCATCCGCGGCTCGTTCGTGTCGTCTCTTGATGGCGGCTTGCGCCGTGCTGTGCATCCAGGCGGGTTGCTGGCGCTGGCACTCGGCCTGTGGCTGGGCGCCGCGCAGGCGCAGGAAACCCGGATCATCTATCCCGGCTCGATGGCGGTGACCGGATTCTCCGGCACCATCATTCCCAATTTCGACCCCCCTGATTCCGAAAAGAGGGCCTGCCGCCCGGCGTCGATCCGGTCGACGAAACCTTCATCGACCCCACGCGCGCCACCTTGCGCGTGTTCGACGTTTCGCATCTGGGCGGCCCAGCCTCCGGCCAGCTGGTCAACACGCCGCCGCCCTTCGAGGTGACGGCGGAGCAGATCGGCCAGGTGTTCGGCGTCACCTATGATGACGGCGTGCGCGACGGCGTTCCATCGGGCATTCCCAATCTCTATGCCGGCGCCACCTCGCTGCACGGCATCCGTATCGTCACCCCGGATGCCGACGATGACGGCCGCCCCGAGAGGCAGCGCCGCGGCGCTGCCGGCGCCACCTTCATGGATGGCCAGTTCGGCACCGAAAACGGTGGCGGGCCGGGCACCGTCTGGAAGATCGACGGCATCACCGGCCAGGTCTCCAAATTCGCCGACATCGACACCAACAGCGGTCCCGGCATCGGCAATCTCACTTTCGACGCCACTCACCGCGAGTTCTTTGCGTCCGATCTCGACACCGGCCTGATCCATCGCATCGACGCCGAAGGCAGACTGATCGACAGCTTCGATCACGGCGTTGCCGGCCGGCCCACGCATGGGCTCGCTCCCGTCGCCGACGATGGTTCGGTGATGGACATACAAGGTGCCGCCTTCGATAGCGAAGACCCCGACAGCTGGGGCTACACGCAGGACGAGCGCCGCGTCTGGGGTGTCTCCTACCATGGCGGCCGGCTCTACTATTCGGTCGGCGAAAAGTCGGAAATCTGGTCGGTGGGCATCGCCCGCGACGGCAGTTTTGCCGGTGACCCGCGCTGGGAACTGACGGTCAGGGCCGACAAGGACTACGCCGTCACCGACATCGCCTTCGACAACAGCGGCTTCATGTACCTGGCCCAGCGCGGTCCGGTCGAAAACCGTTACGATTACGGCCAGTTCGCCGATTCCGGTAAAGGCGAGGTCATCCGCTACTTCCGGGAGAACCCGGACGATCCGGAAACGGAATCGGTCTGGGTCGAAGTGCCGCAGGAATATGCGGTCGGCTTCCCCCAAGGCAACCGGCAGTCGGCCGGCGGTCTTGATCTGCAATATGGCTATGATGCCGACGGCAATCTCGACAGCTCCGTCTGCACGCAGACGCTGGTCAACACGGGCGACAAGCTGCGCGACAATCCTTCACTCGCCGAACAGCTCGCAGCCGGCGGGCCGCTGGCCGTACACGGTGTGCAGATCACGCCGAAAGAGCTGGTCAAGCCGGCCAATGTGCCGCCCTTCGGCTCATGGTTCGTCGACTTCGACGGTTATTTCGAAGACCCGGAGGTCGAGGGCCATGTCGGCGATGTTGCCGTCTGGCACCCTTGCGAGGGCCGCGCCGGCTATTACGAGGAAATCCCGGGCGGCTACCTGCCCCCCTTCTACCCGCCGGATTTCCCACCACCCGGCAACCTGCCTCCATGTCTCGACGTCGACGACGTCCAGTATTACTGCACGCCTTCCGGCCTCGAGGCCGATCTCTATCTCCATGACCATGCCGGCTTCGGCGGCGATTCGATCAAGGTCCAGTCCAGGACGCCAGGCGTCGGGGTGACATCATCCCAGTCGCATGCGCCCGGCAAGCCCTACACGATCGACATCACCGGCCACTATCCGGGCGACACAGTCGATGTCGGGCTCTGCTTCTACAGGAAGTCCGACAAGGACAAGGGTGGCTATTACCCTTGCTGCAAGATGACTTTGCCGCTCAGAACCCCAGCCGCCAGCTGCGAACGTTGAGGAGGGGAAGATGAAAAATCTCGCACTCTCCCCGCTCGCAACGAACGCCCAAACAACCGTCATGGAGACGATCATGAAACCCCTGTCATACGCCAGGCGCGGCGCGCGCTGGCTGATGGCGGCCGGTATCGCGGTCGCCACGTTCACCCCGGTGCAAGGCTTTGCAGAAGACGCTGCCTCGATCACCCCGGAGCTGAAGCTCGATCTCGACAGTTCGCGCGTCGTCACTCCGAGGCCTGACCAGGTGGTGCCTTTCTTCACCAAGACAGGCGTTCAAAGAGGCTGCGATTACGTCGTCTACTCGCTGAGCTTCGGCTTGCGCGGCGATCCGCAGGGCCTTGCCGACCCGAGCCTCGAGGCCAGGCTGAAGAAGGTCAGGATCGACTTCAAGGACCAGCTTCCGCACGGCCTTGCGATCATCAACGTCAACGTGTCCGCCGGACGAATCCGTGCCGTCGCCGGACACGTTGACGTTGAT
>NZ_RZPI01000465.1:0-4545 GCF_003998715.1 Mesorhizobium sp. M7A.F.Ca.CA.002.15.2.1 | reverse complement strand
TCCCCTATCCGGTCGATGCGGCGATGGCTGTGCTGAGCGACGTCGATGTTCTGATCCTGGTCGGCGCAAAGGAGCCGGTTGCCTTCTTCGCCTATCCGGGAAAACCGGGACGGCTTGTCCGGGAAGGCTGCGAGGTGCTGACATTGGCCGCCCATGGCGACGATCTGCATGCGGCGCTGGAGGCGCTTCGCGACGAACTTGGCATCAAGCCGTCGCGACACAAGGTGCTGGCGGCCGCTTTTCCCGACGAGGCAACGCCGAACGGCAAGCTGACGGAAGATGCCGTCGCACTTTCGGTGGCGCGCAAACTGCCGGCCGATGCGATCGTCTGCGATGAAGCGGTCACCTCGGCCAGGCGTTTCTTCGCGCTGTCGGCCTTTGCCGCGCCGCACGACTACATGATGGGCACGGGCGGATCGATCGGTGGCGGCATCCCGATGGCGACCGGGGCGGCAATCGCCTGTCCCGACCGCAAGGTGGTCAATCTCGAAGCCGACGGCAGCGGCATGTACACGGTGCAGGGATTGTGGACGCAGGCGCGGGAAAAGCTCGACGTGGTGACGATCGTGTTTTCCAACCGAACCTATGCGATCCTGCATGGCGAGATGAAGAATGTCGGCGTCGGCGCCATCGGCGAGAACGCCAGGCGCATGCTCGACCTCGACCATCCCTCGCTCGACTGGGTATCGCTGGCCAAAGGCATGGGCGTGGAGGCGGCTCGCGCCGATACGTGCGAGCGCTTCGACGCGTTGCTGGACAGTGCGCTGTCACGGCGCGGGCCGTTCCTCATCGAAGCGGTGCTCTGAGCGCGGGGAAGCGACCTACCAGCGGGTCTTTTCGCCGGGAGCCGCGGGTTCGATCGCCAGCGCATGCACGCCGGCCTTCAGTTCGTCGGCAAGCAGTTCGTTGACGGCGCGGTGACGGTCGATGCGGCTCATGCTGGCAAAGGCGGAAGCGACGACGCGGACGCGAAAATGCGTCTCGCCGGTGCCGTCGTAAGTGCCGTGATGGTCGGAGCCGTGATGGTGGTGGCCGGCATGGAGATGGCTCTCGTTGATGATAACCAGCCTGTCCGGCGAAAATGCCTTGTTGAGCTTGTCTTCCATGGTCGCCTGTATGGACATCGCCATCTCCCTTCACCACATATCGTTGGCGTCTCGGCCTGGAAACCGAAAATCGGTTTCGCGAGGGGCCGCCGCCGCGCAACAAAATCCGCCATTCGCCTGCTTTATGCCGCGATTCAGCGGTTAGGGCGATGATCGCGAAAATGTCAATTCTTGTTTCGCATCTGCGAACGCCCCATAAATGGGTAAGATGAAGCCGTACCCCAAATATTTCGAGAAGATTCGCGTCCGTCCCGACAAGGACGCGGAGCTGAAGTCGCACTCGCCGATCTGCCAGTGGGACGGCTGCAAGGAAGCGGGCACCCATCGTGCGCCGGTCGGGCGCATGAAGGAGGGTGAGTATTTCCACTTCTGCTTCGATCATGTGCGCGAGTACAACAAGGGCTTCAACTACTTTTCCGGCGTGCCGGACACCGAGGTCGCGCGCTTCCAGAAGGAAGCCATGACCGGGCACCGGCCGACCTGGAAGATGGGCGCCAACGGGGCCTCGACCCGGTCGTCGCCCGATATGGCCCAGATGCGCTCCGGCCGCGCCGGCTACTATAACCGCATGCGCGACCCGTTCGACCTGTTCAAGGGACCCAAGGATCCGCGCGAGGCGCGCGAGCGCAAGGCCAAGCCGCTTGAGGCCAAGGCGCTGGAAACGCTTGGTCTTGATACAAAGGCGACTGGCAAGGAGATCAAGGCGCGCTATAAGGAACTGGTGAAACTACACCATCCGGATGCGAATGGTGGCGACAGAGGTTCGGAAGACCGGTTCCGCGATGTGCTGCAAGCCTATCGCGTGCTCAAACAGGCGGGCCTGTGCTGAGCGACCATACGGTTCGTGTCGTTTTCCAACTTTCATAAGGTTGGAAAAGGCTTTAAGACCGCCCCCGGACAAAATCGATTGCCGGCGAAATCAGACGTTTCGCCCGTGGAGACGTTGAGAGATATGAACAAGGTCGATCGCGACATCGCCAACCTGCCCGACACGACGGTGTCGGTGAAGGAGAAATTCGGCTTCGAATCCAAGATGGTGGTGCCGGCCTATTCGGTGACATCGGAGCATGTGCCCGACATCGACCCGGACTATCTGTTCGACAAGAACACGACGATGGCGATCCTTGCGGGCTTTGCCTACAACCGCCGCGTCATGGTGTCGGGCTATCACGGTACCGGCAAGTCGACCCATATCGAACAGGTAGCCGCCCGCCTCAACTGGCCCTGCGTGCGCGTCAACCTCGACAGCCATGTCAGCCGTATCGATCTCGTCGGCAAGGACGCGATCGTGGTCAAGGACGGGTTGCAGATCACCGAATTCCGCGACGGCATCCTGCCCTGGGCCTACCAGCACAATGTCGCGCTGTGCTTCGACGAGTATGATGCCGGCCGTCCGGATGTGATGTTCGTCATCCAGCGCGTGCTGGAATCGTCAGGCCGGCTGACGCTGCTCGACCAGAGCCGGGTTATCCGCCCGCATCCGGCCTTCCGGCTGTTTTCGACCGCCAACACGGTCGGCCTGGGCGACACCACCGGCCTCTATCACGGCACCCAGCAGATCAACCAGGCCCAGATGGACCGCTGGTCGATCGTCACCACGCTGAATTATTTGCCGCACGACAATGAAGTCGCCATCGTGCTGGCCAAGGCCAAGCACTATCGCGACGGCAAGGGCAAGGACATCGTCAACAAGATGGTGCGCGTCGCCGACATGACGCGCTCGGCCTTCATCAACGGCGATCTGTCGACCGTGATGAGCCCGCGCACGGTGATCACCTGGGCAGAGAATGCCGAGATATTCGGCAATATCGGCATGGCGTTCCGGCTGACCTTCCTCAACAAGTGCGACGAACTGGAGCGCTCGGTGGTGGCCGAGTTCTACCAGCGCGCCTTCGGCGAGGATCTGCCCGAGAGCGCCGCCAACGTGGTGCTGGGCTAAGACCGCTCCATGGGAACGACCCACCGGACGTTCCTATGGAGTCTTGTATTCCTCTGCTTTGGTCTCAGTCAGGCAGCCATGGCCCAGAACCAACCACTCAAACCTGGGCAGACTTGGACGTATCACGGCGCGACACCAGTATCCTCGCGTGTGATCATAGGCGCTGTCGATTATCTGGAAGGCGAAAGTCAGCCGATCGTATCGATCTCAGTCTCTGACGCGCCGATACCTAATGACGGAAAGCAGCTGCAAACAATCCCTCACCTCCCTGTAGCGGCTGACGTACTGAGAGAAAGTCTGGTTGAACTTGAGGGTGTTCGTCCAATTCCCGACGGGTTTGACCACGGATACAGTCATTGGAGACAGGCATATGACAGTGGGAAAGGCGGCTATTTTACGATCTCGGTCGAAGAGATTATCGGCCTCCTGCGCACTCAGCTTGGCCAGCGGCCAGCGGTACAATAGAGATAGATGATGGCGGGTCCGGGCGACAACACGCGCAACAAGTCGAAGACGGGCTCTGAAGCCGACAGCTTCAAGCGTGCCGTCACCGTCTGCATGCGCGCCATTGCCGGCGACAAGGAACTGGAAGTCGGTTTCGCCAAGGACCGGCCGGCGCTCGCCGGCAGCCGCGCGCGCTTGCCGGAGCTGCCCAAGAAGGCATCGAAGACCGATATCGCGATCACCCGCGGCCTCGGCGATTCCATGGCGCTGAAGCGCGCCTGCCATGATGTGCGCATCCACACCAAGCTGGCGCCGGAAGGCAAGGCGGCCCGCGCCATCTATGACGCGGTCGAGCAGGCCCGCGTCGAGGCGATAGGCTCACGCGCCATGCAGGGCGTCGCCGACAATATCGGCTCGATGCTGGAGGACAAATACGCCAAGGCCAACCTCGTCGACATCAAGGACAAGGCCGACGCGCCGATCGAGGAAGCTCTTGCCCTGATGGTGCGCGAGAAGCTGACCGGCCGTCCGATCCCGAAAAGCGGCGAGCGGCTGGTCGAACTTTGGCGCCCCTGGGTCGAGGAGAAGGCCAAGGCCGACCTCGACGGATTGTCGGCCAAGCTCGGCGACCAGCAGGCGTTCGCCCGGGTCGTGCGCGAGATGCTGGCCTCCATGGAAATGGCCGAGGAACTCGGCGACGACCAGGAGACGGAAGATTCCGAGGACAATGATGACAACCAGCCGCAAGGCGAGGAGCAGAGCGAGGAGGGCGGCGAAGAGGATTCCGGCTCCGAGCAGTCGCAGTCCGAGGATGCCGAAGCTTCCGCCGATGACGAACAGTCGGCCGAGACGGAAGCCTCCGACGCCACCGCCGACGATCTGTCCGACGATGACGACGCCGATGCCGAAACACCCGGCGAAGCGCGCCGCAACGACAATCCCTTCACCAATCTGCCGAAAGAGATCGACTACAAGGTCTTCACCACCGCTTTCGACGAGACGGTCGGCGCCGAGGAGTTGTGCGAAGAAGAAGAGCTCGACCGGCTGCGCGCCTTA
>NZ_RZPI01000464.1:0-4557 GCF_003998715.1 Mesorhizobium sp. M7A.F.Ca.CA.002.15.2.1 | reverse complement strand
CCTCTATTGCGTGCGTGCCGACAAGCGGCGGCAAATCCCGGTGAAATCGGAAGGCATTGCCAAGGCGCTGCTGTCACCCCCGGGCGCGACGCTGACCGGCATGCTGGTGACGGTGGAAGCCGGCGGCGGCACGGCCGAGGCCTATGCGCATGCCGGCCATGAATTCGGCTTCGTGCTGGCTGGTGAGGTCGAACTGGTGGTGGATTCGACAAAGTACGTGCTGAAGGCCGGCGACAGCTTTGCCTTCAAGAGCACGCTTTTGCATGCCTTCCGCAATCCGGGCGCCGAGCGGTGCCAGATTCTCTGGGTCAACACCACGAAGCCGTCCGAGGTTCGCGATGGCGCCTGATCCACTCGTCCGGCTGCAGGCGGTCTCGAAGATTTTTCCTGGCGGCATCGTCGGGCTCGACGCCGTCGATCTCGACATTATCAGCGGCGAGTTCATCACGCTGCTCGGGCCGTCGGGTTGCGGCAAGACCACCAGTCTGCGCGTCATCGCCGGTTTCGAAAGCCCGTCGAGCGGCAAGGTGCTGCTAGACGGCCGCGATATCACGGCACTTCGCCCGTTCGACCGGCCGGTCAATACCGTGTTCCAGGACTACGCGCTGTTCCCGCACATGAATGTTGCAGAAAATGTCGGCTTCGGTCTGTCGCTGCGCAAACTGTCTGGAGCCGAACAGGCTAAGCGCACCGGCGAAGCGCTCGACATGGTCGGTCTCGCCGACAAGCTTGGCGCCCGTGTCTCCGAACTGTCTGGCGGCCAGCGCCAACGCGTCGCGCTCGCGCGTGCCATCGTCTGCGAGCCGCGCGTGCTGCTGCTCGACGAGCCGTTGTCGGCGCTCGATGCGCATCTGCGCGAACAGATGCAGGTTGAGCTGAAGCGGCTGCAGTCGCGGCTTGGCACCACCTTCGTCATGGTCACCCACGACCAGACCGAAGCGCTGTCGATTTCCGACCGCATCGTCGTCATGAACAAGGGCCGCATCGAGCAGATCGCACCGCCGGCCACACTTTATGACCGGCCTGCCACGAAGTTTGTGGCGAGCTTCATCGGCACCATGAATCTCCTGCAATCACGGTTTGTCGGCCGCGATGGCGATCGCTTGCGTTTCACCGCCGGCACCCTGCCGCTGGAGGCTATTTCTGAAACCGGCGAGGCACCTGCCGAGGGCGCTACCCGCACCATCGGCGTGCGCCCGGAGGATTTGCTGGCGATGACCGAGGCCGCGCCCGGCACCGCACCGGCGCGCGTCAACAGCGTCGTCTTTCACGGCCGCACGCTGCGCCTGCATGCCGAACTCGGGCAGGGCGCACCTGTCGTCATCGACGCGCCGCGCCAGGCCGAGGGTTTTCGCTTCCAGGTCGGCGACGTGGCGCATATCAGCCTGCGCCGTGGCGCCAACTGCCCAGTGCTGCCAGGTTAGTTCATCGAACTCTAAAAACCGGGGCCAACTGGGCGATCCACGATTTCCTCGAGGTCGAGGGTATCATCGGCTGCTGGGCGTGAGCTCGAATAGATTCCAGGCTTGACTCAAGGAGAGCGTTCCTGTTTTGTTCCGGAATGGAGCAAAACAGGAGCGTTCTTTGCCGGGCGTGTGCGTATGTATCTGCAAGGCGAATTCGACTATGGACTTCCAGAGCCGCCATGGCGGCCTAAACGGCCCGAGCGCGTGTTCTTCGGTTTGTTTTTGCAGTCTAAGGACCATTCGCGCTTTGCCGATTGTCAAAATCGGCTATGCGGCCAATGCGGGGTAACCGGCGACCAACTGCTACCGGAGCGTTTTCACGTCAGCCTGCAGCATGTCGGTGATTACAAAAGGCTACGGTCCAAAATTCTTTTTGCGGCCGCCCGATCGGGACGGCGCATTGCGATGGCCCCGTTCGAGGTTACCTTTCGCTATGCCAGTAGCTTTCCCGGCCGACCGGCGACTAGGGGCAAGCCAGCCAAACACCCTTTCGTGCTTCTCGCCGATGACGGACCGGTTTGTGAGTTGAGCAGGAAGCTCGGCGTCGAAATGCTGCGCGAAGGCCTCAAGGCGTCAGATGGTTTCGTTCCGCATCTGACGCTTGCATATGACCGAAAACTTGTCCCCAAACAGCCTATGGGCCCAATCAGCTTTGTTGCACGAGAGTTCGTCCTTGTGCACAGCTTGCGCGGACTGAAGAAGTACGTTTTCCCGGAATGTTGGCCGCTGAGCGCGATGTGATGTGCTCACATCGTCGTCACATACTCCGAGCGATATCCATCATCCTGACATGGCTTGTCAGCTACCCCGTGGTCCGACGATGGCAGGCCAGCGAGTCGTTGCCTATTTGCAGTGCGTCTGAACAGGAGGAACGCAAATGACCATCGCGGAAATTGCCAAGGATTTTACCGAGCTGCTCAAGCAGGGCGAGAACGAAGCTGCCGCCGAGAAGTACAATTCCGACGATATCGTGAGCTACGAAGCCATGGAGGGGCCGATGGCCATCTCCCGTGGCAAGGAGGCTCTCAGGCAGAAGGGCCAGTGGTGGCAGGAGAACAATGAAGTCCATGGCGGCTCTGTCGAAGGCCCCTATGTCAATGGCGACCAGTTCGCGGTGCGCTTCAAGTTCGACATAACGCCCAAGGCTACCGGCGAGCGTGTCACCATGGATGAAGTTGGCCTCTACACGGTCAAAAACGGCAAGATCACCGAAGAGCGCTTCTATTATTGAGGCCGGACCCCCGGCTTCCGGCTCACATCGCTGCTGCATGATCTGGAGGTTAGACGGCCAGGACATTGTCCTGGCCGTCATGTGGAACGGAGATATGGCAACGGCTCTGGCAAATCGGGAAGGGCGGTTTAGTCTGTGGAACGGATTCGACAGTCAGCCAAGGAAGCACGCTTTTGACGATCACCATGTACGGCATCACCACCTGCGACACGGTCAGGAAGGCGCGCGTCTGGCTGGAAGGCCATGACGTAGCCTACCGGTTTCACGATTTCAGGGCCGAGGGACTGGACGCGAAGCGGCTGGATGGTTGGGCGGGCAAGGTCGGCTGGGAAAAGCTGCTCAACAAGGCGAGCACGACGTTCCGCGAGCTGCCGGACAAGGAAAAGCAGGGTCTCGACGAGAAGAGCGCCAAGGCGCTGATGCTGGCCAAGCCGACCATGATCAAGCGGCCGGTTCTGGAGGTAGGCGACCGGGTTATGGTCGGGTTCAAGGCTGATGTCTATGAGGCGGCGGTGGGGGAGTAGAGCTGCCTCTCGGTCCACGGTGTTCCGTGGCGCCCCCCTCTGTCCTGCCGGACATCTCCCCCTCAAGTGGGGAGATTGGCAGCTTCGCCGCTCCGCCATTCCTGTCACGTTCGGGATTTGCGAAGAAGATGATGACAGCGGATCTCCCCACCTGAGGGGGAGATGGCCGGCAGGCCAGAGGGGGGGCGCTGTCCCGCCGACCGCCATAAAATCTCAGCGTCCGCGCAGATACCCCGCCAGCGCCACCGCATTGTTGTGCGCCTCGTCAAGCGCGCCGTAGAGCAGCGTCACCTTGCCGTTACCCAGCAGGCCTCGCAACTGCGTCACCGCCGCGCCATTCCCATCCAGCTCAGCGCCATACCGCTCCTGAAACTCCGCCCAGCGCACCGCCTCGTGTCCGAACCATTTGCGCAACTCGTCGCTCGGCGCGATGTCCTTCAACCACAGCGTCAGCGCGGCGTCTTGCTTGCTGACGCCGCGCGGCCAGATGCGGTCGACCAGAACCCGCTGCCCGTCATCGGCAGCGGGCGGCTCGTAGATACGCTTGACCGCGATCTTGAAGGCCATCACACCTCCTGGCTGGAACCCTCAGGCCCACTCGCCCTTGCGCATGACAGGCACGCGGGCGCCGTCCTTGTGGACGCCATCGATGTCGATCTTGTCCGAGCCGATCATCCAGTCGATGTGGATGAAGCTCTTGTTGCCGCCGCGCGCGGCGATCTCGTCCTGGCTGAGCGAGGCGCCGTCGACGAAGCACTTCGAATAGCATTGGCCGAGCGCGATGTGGCAGGCGGCGTTCTCGTCGAACAGCGTGTTGAAGAACAACAGGCCGCTGGCCGATATCGGCGAGGAATGCGGCACCAGCGCCACCTCGCCGAGACGGCGCGCGCCCTCGTCGGTGTCGAGCACTTTCTTCAGCACGTCCTCGCCCTTCGATGCCTTGGCCTCGACGATCCTGCCTTCTTCGAAACGCACCGAAATGTCGTCGATCAGCGTGCCCTGGTAGGACAGCGGCTTGGTCGAGGAGACATGGCCTTCGACTCGCCCCGCATGCGGCGTGGTGAAGACCTCCTCGGTCGGGATGTTGGGGTTGCAGGTGATGCCGTTCTTGGCGGTCGAGGCGCCGCCCATCCATTCATGGCCGTCCGCCAGTCCAACCGTCAGGTCGGTGCCCGGTCCGGTGAAGTGCAGCGCATGGAAATTATGGCCGTTGAGCCATTCGGTGCGGCTGCGCAGCGCCGCGTTGTGCGCCCTCCAGTTGCCGATCGGATCCTCCACATCGACCCGCGACGCGGCGAAGATGGCATCGGCGAGTTTCACGACCGCAACATCGTCG
>NZ_RZPI01000463.1:0-4567 GCF_003998715.1 Mesorhizobium sp. M7A.F.Ca.CA.002.15.2.1 | reverse complement strand
GCCGCGCGCAGCAGCGAAGCTTCGGAGAGATCGCTGGAATGGGCATAGCCGCTGGCTTCGCCGGCAACCGCGCGCAGGCCAAACCCTTGGTCGGTGTTGAAGTTGGCGGTCTTCAGCCGGCCATTGTCGAACATCAGCGCTTCGCTCTCGCTGTATTCGAGGAACAGCTCGCCGTCATCGGCGCCGTTGATGGTTTCGGCGACGATCTGCTTGATGCGATCGTCTGAAATGTCGAATTGGCCGATCAGGCTGTTCATGGCGCGTCCGTTCACAGGAGGAATGGGTCTTTGCCACGATGTAGGCGCGAAGGTGCGCCGAGACAATCGCTCAGCCGCATTGTGAAGACAAAAGCGGTTTGCCAGCAGACCGTCGACGTCACTTCTGGTTGATGAAGCCGGTGATGTCGCCGGGCTTTCAGGGGAGGGCGGCGAAGCCGTCGGCAAAACCCTTGAGGTCGACCGGGATGCCGATGCCTTCTTCCGGGGTCTGGAAGACAATGAAGGTGGCCGACGTGCCGGTCTTCAGCGTGTCGAGAAGCGGCTTTTCGAGGATAACCTCGGCATAGCAGCCGTCCTGGAAACAGCGCACGAAATAGGCGCGACCGATGTCCTTGCCGTCGACATTGAGGCCAAGCCCGTTGGGCAAAAGCACGCCGAGCGGCGCCAGAACGCGCAGGATCTCCGCCTTGTTGTCGGCGGTGCGCAGCACGACGACCGACAGTCCCATCTCCGGACGGTCCTCGGCGACGACGTTCTGCATCATCACGCATTGTTCCGAGGTGGCACCGGCCGGCGTGTCGCAGATGATCGACCATGCGCCATGCGTCGAGCGAACGGTACCGCTCGGTTGCGCGGCGTTCGCCGTGCCGGACACGATCGCGGACAAGCCGATGCCAGACAGGGCGGCGAAAAAGATGACCTTCGCCCAGTTTCTCGAAAACCGAGAGTTTCTCGAAAGCCAGTAATTCATGACGGCTCCATTGCGAATCACGGCACTTTAAGCCGCGCCAAAGCCAAGTAAAGGACGAGACCGCACCAGGTCTGCCCCGAAAAAGCCAATACGGCGCTTTTCCCTGCCAATTTCGCCCGAATTGCGACGTTCGGCACGTGCGCGCCGCGGGAATGCCGCTGTGGGTTCAATGTAGGCGATTCGGGGCTGCCGCGGCTGCCTCCAAAGGCACATCCGGGCTTGCGCGCAAAAATGCCGCACGGTTTCGTCCGCTCCTTTCTTGCGGAGGGAAAAAGAGTATGGTTTGAACCAGCTTGAAACTGTCGGGATTCCCGTCCCGGCATTGTTCGTTATTCTCGTGGGTACCACAGCGAGGAACTGGGAGACGATGAGGGCGATGAGAAATTTCCTGGCAAACGCCAAGGTTCCAGCAAGTGCCAAGTTTCTAAGTGCTTGTGCCGCTATCACGTTTTTCGCCGGCGCATCCGCCCATGCCGACCAGCCCAAGAACTGGGAGACAACCTTCCAGGCGCCGGCGACCGACATGATGCGGCAGATCGAGTGGTTCGGGAACTACACAATGTGGTTCATCGTCCCGATCACCATCCTGGTGCTGATTCTTCTCGCCTATTGCATCATCAGATTCCGCGCGAGCGCCAACCCGGTTCCGTCCAAGACCAGCCACAACACGTGGATCGAGTTGATCTGGACGATCGGACCTGTCGTCATCCTGCTCCTCATCGCTATCCCCTCGTTCCAGCTGCTGACCGCGCAATACACGCCGCCGGAAGAAGCAAAGCTGACCGTCAAGGCGACCGGCAACCAGTGGAACTGGGACTACGAGTACCAGACCGACAACACGCTCTCTTTCAACTCCGCGATCCTCCAGGACGCCGAACGCGCCGCTGCCGGCAAGGAGGACCGCAAGGTCTACCCGCGCCTGCTGGCCGTCGACAACGAGCTGGTCGTGCCGGTCAACACCATGACCCGCGTGCTCGTCACCGCGACCGACGTGATCCACTCCTTCGCCATGCCGTCGTTCGGCATCAAGATCGACGCCGTTCCGGGTCGCACCAACGAGACCTGGTTCAAGGCGGAGAAGGAAGGTATTTTTTACGGCCAGTGCTCGCAGCTCTGCGGCAAGGACCATGCCTTCATGCCGATCGCCATCCGCGTCGTCTCTGATGCGCAGTTCAAGACCTGGCTGGCGGCAGCCAAGACCGATCTGCCCGGCGCCAACAAGACGCTGATGGCCGAGGTCGACGGCCAGAACAAGGTAGCGGCCGCCGGCAACTGATGCCGCGGGTTAGCAAGATTTAGGGAACGGAGCGGAACATGGCAGACGCTGCAGCTCACGACGGGCACGACCACAAGCCTTATCACGGCTGGGTGCGCTGGGTTTATTCGACCAACCACAAGGACATCGGCACGCTCTACCTGATCTTCGCGATCATGGCCGGCATCATCGGCGGCGCCTTGTCGGTCGCCATCCGCATGGAACTGCAGGAGCCTGGCATCCAGATCTTCAGCGGTCTGGCGCAGATGGTCTACGGCATGAACGGTGACGCCGCGATCGACGGCGGCAAGAGCATGTACAATGCCTTCGCCACCGCGCACGCCCTGATCATGATCTTCTTCATGGTCATGCCGGCGCTGATCGGCGGTTTTGCCAACTGGATGGTCCCGATCATGATCGGCGCGCCCGACATGGCGTTCCCGCGCATGAACAACATCTCCTTCTGGCTGCTGCCGCCGGCCTTCATCCTGCTGCTCACCTCGATGTTCATGCCGAGCGCACCGGGTGCCTATGGTGTCGGTGGCGGCTGGACGCTTTATCCGCCGTTGTCGACTTCGGGCCAGCCCGGGCCGGCCATGGATCTGGCGATCCTGTCGATCCACATTGCCGGTGCCTCGTCGATCCTCGGCGCCATCAACTTCATCACCACCATCTTCAACATGCGCGCGCCTGGCATGACGCTGCACAAGATGCCGCTGTTTGCCTGGTCGGTGCTGATCACCGCCTTCCTGCTCCTGCTGTCGCTGCCGGTTCTGGCCGGCGGCATCACCATGCTGCTCACCGACCGCAATTTCGGCACCACCTTCTTTGCGCCCGACGGCGGCGGCGACCCGATCCTGTTCCAGCACCTGTTCTGGTTCTTCGGTCACCCTGAAGTGTACATCCTGATCCTGCCGGGCTTCGGCATCATCAGCCACGTCATCTCGACCTTCTCGAGGAAGCCGGTGTTCGGTTATCTCGGCATGGCCTACGCCATGGTGGCGATCGGCGCCGTCGGCTTCATCGTCTGGGCGCACCACATGTACACGACCGGCCTGTCGCTCGATACGCAGCGCTATTTCGTCTTCGCCACCATGGTCATCGCGGTGCCGACAGGCGTGAAGATCTTCTCCTGGATCGCGACGATGTGGGGCGGGTCGATCTCGTTCAAGACGCCGATGCTGTGGGCGCTAGGCTTCATCTTCCTGTTCACCATCGGCGGCGTCACCGGCGTCCAGCTGGCCAATGCCGGCCTCGACCGCTCGCTGCATGACACCTATTTCGTCATCGCCCACTTCCACTACGTGCTGTCGCTGGGCGCGGTGTTCGCCATCTTCGCCGGCTGGTACTACTGGTTCCCGAAGATGACCGGCTACATGTATTCGCCCGTCATCGCCAACACCCACTTCTGGGTCACCTTCGTCGGCGTGAACCTGATCTTCTTCCCGCAGCACTTCCTCGGTCTCGCCGGCATGCCGCGCCGCACCATCGACTACCCCGATGCGTTTGCCGGCTGGAACTATGTGTCGTCCATCGGCTCGTATATCTCGGCCGTCGGCGTCCTGATCTTCCTCTATGGCGTGTTCGAGGCCTTCCAGAAGAAGCGGATCGCCGGCGCCAACCCATGGGGCGAGGGCGCAACGACGCTCGAATGGCAGCTGCCTTCGCCGCCGCCCTTCCACCAGTGGGAACAGCTGCCGAAGATCAAGTAAGGCGGCTGTTCGCTCGAATACGAAACCGCCGGTCCGCCGGCGGTTTCGGCCAACGGATGATGGACTTAAGTACGCATGGCCCTTGTCGACGACCATTGATTGACGAAGCGGGCTTTCGCATGTCGGAAGCGACGGCGGGCGATTTCTTCGCGCTGCTGAAGACGCGCGTCATGTCGCTGGTGGTGTTCACCGCCTTTGTCGGCCTGGTCGCCGCCCCCGTGACCATCAACCCTCTGCTGGCGGTGATCGCCATCCTGGCTATTGCGATAGGTGCTGGCGCCTCCGGCGCGCTCAACATGTGGTACGATGCCGACATCGATGCCGTGATGACCAGGACCGCCAGCCGCCCGGTCCCGGCCGGTCGCATCCAGCCGCACGAAGCGCTGACCTTCGGGCTGGTGCTGTCGGTGCTGTCGGTGATGACGCTCGGCGTGCTGGTCAACTGGCTGGCGGCGACGCTGCTGGCCTTTACCATCTTTTTCTACGCCGTCGTCTACACGATGTGGCTGAAGCGCTGGACGCCGCAGAACATCGTCATCGGCGGGGCCGCCGGTGCCATTCCGCCCGTGATCGGCTGGGCCGCGGTGACCGGGACGGTCAGCCTCGAAAGCGTTGTCTTGTTCCTGATCAT
>NZ_RZPI01000462.1:0-4570 GCF_003998715.1 Mesorhizobium sp. M7A.F.Ca.CA.002.15.2.1 | reverse complement strand
TTTCGGGGCCGACCCCTCGTTGCCGGCAGGCGGCGAGTAATCATTCCCTCTGAGCTTTGAATTTCCTTCTGCGGTTCCTTCTGAAACGTTCTCTCTAAATGCCCCTCGGTTTTCCGTTGGGGTAGTCCCTTGGCTTTTCGTGGGGGTAGCCCCTTGGTGTTCCGTGGGGGTCACCTTCCTGCCCCCTCGGTTTTCCGTGGGAGTTGCCCCCACACTTTTCCGTGGGAGTGCCTTTTGCGACACTGGTGGGTCGGACGGTTCCCAGTCGAGGTTGAGAGTAATGCGCATACCTTTGGCATTGCCGGGGGAGTGCTCTACCGTGATGAAACCCTCGGCCTCTAACCACTGGATATGCCCTCGGGCTTGCGTTTCCTTCGGCCCGCTCGCCTGCATTATCTGCCTGTAGGTGAGCCAGCACGTGCTCACGCCCCAGTTCACGGTTTTGTCGATGATGATCAGGATCGTGTCTCGCGTGCCCACCGGTATGTAGTGACGCCAGACGCGGATGTATTGCCGCATGATGCCCTGTTGGGAAATCGTGCGAGACAATGGCCAATTCTCCGGCCTGTAGTGGCTGTGCATCCGCCATTCCTTTTGGTCCGGCTGCTGCACTGGCTCTGTCGTGTCGATGTCTGGGGGATTGTTGGTGTTGTCCGCGTCGGTGGTGGCATCGGCGGATTGAGGGCGTGAATAGGCTAGGTGAGGGGACATTTGGTCTATTCCTTGGTCTGAGAGGGGCGGCACCGCCATCCGACCAAGGAAAAATGCGGCACCGCCCCTGTTGACAGTCCACGCGGCGCAGCGTGAACCAGCGCACCCCATATCTACCATGAGCGTGGTCAAATCGACAGTGCTTCTGAAGTGTAATCGGCAGGAAAAGTTTGCAACAAGTTGCAAAATCAAAGCAATGTGTTGACGAAGACTTCGTATGGCAGTGCGAAAGCTTCTGGGCCAGACGTGCGCTCGTGTTGCTATTCGGGCGAACTGTGCCAGACTCCCGGTCGTGGTCAAAACGGGCGTGAATTTTCATGGACATCATTTTTCCGGTCGCGGCGCTTTGGGTAGCCGGGGGCGTTCTCTTCCTTCAGGGCATCGTCACCAATCGCGACGCCAGCCCGGCAGTGGCGGCGAACTCTCGCGCCGTGGTCGACGATCTCTTGCGGCTCCGGCCGGCCGCGTTGGTCGCGGCGGCGCTCTTCTTGGTTGCCTGGCCCGCCATCTGGATCGGTGCGCATATCGTGCGCCGCTGAGTTTGCACCCGGTTTCAAAAAAGTTGCCCAAGCCATGCTGCATTCTTCGACCATAGCCGACGATCACGGGTCCATGCTGGCCCGGCTCAAAGCCGCCCACGCGTTCGTTGCGTCGCTTGTGGTCGAAGATGCGATCTATGCGCCGATCTTCACGCGGCTAGAGGCGGAAATCGCGGCCGAAGAGGCGAGGGGAGACCCCATCGCCCGGGCGCGGGCAATCGTCGCTGCTCAAAGGGCGAAGCTCTGAAGGATGTCGCGCTTGTGCGCCAACGTCGCGCCTTCGCCGTAGCGTTCCCTGCCCAGCGCATGGCCGAACAGGTCGCGCCGGATACGCTCATCTACCTTGGCGGCAATCATCCGGTCTTCAAAAGAATGCCGCAGGCTGTAGAGAACATGTTCCGGTGTCTCTAACAGGTCGTGTTCCCGAAGGTACTTGTTCACCGTGTCGCTGATCTTGTCCTTGAAACGATAGGTCGGAAAGCCTTGCGGGCAGTGCTTGAAGGCTTCGAGCGACACGCCTACCAGCGGAATGACACGCTCGCTCACCTTGTTCTTTAGCTGCCGGCCTTCCGGCTCAATGCTGATATATGGCACGTCAACATCCAGGCGGATGTGGTGCGGCATGAGCCCGGCCGCTTCGCCGGGGCGATAGCCGGTGTTGATCATGCCAAGCAGGATGCACCGGGCTTCCGTGTTCAAGCTGTCCAGCGCGCCGGGGGCAAGCAGCTTGGTCTTGATCCAGTCGACCGAGAAAGGCGGGCGGGTCCGCTCCTTGTCGGCTTTGAAGGTGAGGCCGTCCAGCGGCAGGACCAGCCCTAGCCGCTTCATCTTGACCACGGTGCGAAGGATATTGCCGATGTGCTGGAAATCCTTGTTAGCAGTGTCGGGCTTGGCATCGCCGGCCGCTATCCGCTCCATCCATGTTTCGCGGAAGTCGAGCATGTCGTCTCCGGTGATCTCTGAAAGCTCCTTGTCGCCGATCTCTTCAATCAAGTTGGCGATGGCACGTTTGCGGGGGTGCTCCCAGCGGCGAAGCTGATCCTCGCTCTTGCCTATCGTGTCCTGCTTGGCAAAGCCCCAATACAACTCCAGTGCCTTGCTGATTTTGATCCCCGGTTCGGGAGCGCCGCCCAGCACGGCGCGCGCCTCGATCTTGGCAGCATCGCCATTGAGCTTCAGGGCGGACTCGACACGTTCGAGCAGCTTTTCGCGGGGGAGTTGGGCGATGCGATCAGCGGGCAGGTAGTTGTAGCCGCGCACGGCGGCCAGTTCCTTCGCCGCTGCAAACCGTCGCTCGGCATCGTCGGTTGCGCCGGCAAGGGTAGCTTCCCAGCCCTCGACCATATGCGCCCATGCGGTTGGAGCCTTCTGTCGCGCAACCGTTTCGGAGTCCGTGTGAAGGCTGATCCAGATTTGAGTGCGCGGCTCGATTGCAGCATAGCGCTTAGGCACTCGGCGGACGATGTGGAAGGTCTTATTGCGGCGCTTGACGTTCATACCGCTACCATGCGCGCTGCGCCTGTGTATGGCAATATGTGCAGCAGGATGTTTAGCAAAATTCCGCGTGCCGATTGATCACCTGACGCTGTCGGCGCGGATTATTCAATTAAACCAAAGCGTTGGAAAGTCTGGCAATGCGCTGAAAGCACAGAAATTGGCTCCCCGGGCCGGATTCGAACCAGCGACCAACCGGTTAACAGCCGGTTGCTCTACCACTGAGCTACCGGGGAACGGAGGCTCTTATGTGAGTGGCGCAGCCTATAGCTGCCCTTTTCGGCTTTGCAAAGAAGCTTTTCACATTTTTCCGAGGCTTTTTCGCATAGGCCTTTCTCGCAATCGTCGAAGGATGCCCTCATATTAGCCGTCTTGGCAGGGATATGGAACCGAAAGCGCGGCGGCGGCTTTGGTTTGAGCATGCTTGCGAACGATCGAAACGGGTCAATCTTTCGAGACGATGACAGCACAAGACAACCAGATGCCGGCGCGCAAAATCTCTGTTTTCGGGCGCGAGTTCAAAATGCCGCGCTCGCGCGGGCTCAGAATCACGATCGGCATCCTGCTGACCATCGGTGGCATCCTCGGTTTCCTGCCGATCCTCGGCTTCTGGATGGTTCCGCTCGGATTGCTGGTGCTGTCCTATGAATTCGCCATGGTCCGCCGTCACCGGCGTCGCTTTGTCGTCTGGTGGGAACGGCGTCGCCGGCCCGATTGACCGCCGATAGCGCAAGGTGGTGTTTCAGTGGGCGGCCTGCTCTTCCAGTGCCTCACGGATCTGCTTGAGAACAGCCGCGGCCGAGGCAAGCCTTGCCCTGTCATGCGGCGACAGGATGCGTTTCTTCTCCCATCAGGCTATGCTTAACTGTCCGCTAATAAAGCGGTCCGATGATTTGCCGGACGCCGTCCGGACTGACGCGAGGAAACCGTTCGGAATGCAAGGTGGCCGCTTGACGGCATTTTCGCCGCAACCTATTGGAACCGGGTGGAACGCCGGGAGCAATGAGGCCTCGTGGCGGAGTGGTTACGCAGAGGACTGCAAATCCTTGCACCCCGGTTCGATTCCGGGCGAGGCCTCCAATGCCCGGGCCCCCGCGCGGCAGCGCAGGGGCCTGAAGTTCCTGACACAATGGACCGCGGTTCTGGCGCGGCAAGCGGACTGGTTGGGACATGAGCGCTGATTTCTCCGAACTACGCGTCAAGATGGTCGACGGCCAGGTCCGCACCACAGATGTGACCAGCGCGCCGCTACTCGATGCAATGCTTGTCGTCCCAAGAGAGATGTTTGTCGGCGCCGCCCAGCGCGATCTCGCCTATATCGACGAGGACATCCGCATTGCAGCCGGCGCGGACGGTTCGCGCTACCTGATGGAAGCGTCGCCGTTGGCCAAGCTTATCCAGCTGGCCGAGATCAACCCGACCGATTCGGTGCTCGATGTCGGTTGCGGAACGGGCTACGCCTCGGCCATCCTGTCGCGGCTGGCCGGGTCCGTAGTGGCGCTCGAAAACGATTCGGCGCTGGCGGAAACCGCCAGATCGACGCTTTCGTCGCTTGGCTGCGGCAATGTGACCGTCGTCCAGGGCGCGTTGCCGCAGGGGCATGCCGCCAAGGCGCCTTATGATGTTATCTTTATCGGTGGCAGTGTCGCGGAAGTGCCGGCCCCGTTGCTCGACCAGCTTGCCGAAGGCGGCCGACTCGTCGCCGTCGAAGGGCAGGGCAATTCCGGCGTGGCCCGTCTCTTTTTCAAGGCCGGGGGGGTTGTAACCGGAAGACGTGCATTTAATGCGGCAATTAAGCCACTACCGGGGTTTGAACGCATTCGTGC
>NZ_RZPI01000461.1:0-4589 GCF_003998715.1 Mesorhizobium sp. M7A.F.Ca.CA.002.15.2.1 | reverse complement strand
AGCCCATCGTGCCGGTGGCGCACAGAACGCTGCCATAGTGCAGCGTGCCGACGATGACCTCGCCTTCATGCACGATCTTGGGATTGGCAAGCTTCTTGGGAAAGCCCCACAGTTCGCGGCCGCCGGCGATCGGCGCGTCGTCGTCGAGATACATCGAATGGACGTAGGCGCCGTGCTGGCCCTTGTAGCGCACCGGGATGACCTGGCCGGTCTCGGTGTAGTCGCCGAAACCGGTCGAGTCAGGCATGCGGATGAATTCGTATTTGACCAGCGGCTCGTCGATCTCCAGCGGCTCCGGCACGACAGCCTCTAGCGCCTCGCGCGTCGTGCGGTAGGTGATGATGACGTATTCGCGGTTGAAGAAACGGTACGGCCCGGGCGGAAAGGAGGGGTTGGTCAGCGGCATCGCATAGGCGCGCTTCACGACATCGGCGATCTGCAAGGCTGTAGCCCCATTTTGGTTCAGGAATGACTGCGCGAATGCGCTCCGGATTATGTTGCACGGCACCATGACAGTGCCGTGTCAGCCGCCTGACAGCCGCCCAAGGGGCCTGTCGACGGCCGTCTCAACCCTGTAATCGCACCGACATATGGCTATGGCACTGTCATGGTGCGGCGCACAAAGGCGGCCCCGTTCGTTCCCTCCCACCTCTTGCGAGATCATCATGGGTTTCCTGTCTTCGAAGAACGCCCTCGTCACCGGCTCGACCAGCGGCATCGGCTTGGCCATCGCCCGCGCCTTTGCCGTGGAAGGCGCCAATGTCACCATCAACGGCCTTGGCGATGCGGCTGCCATCGAGCACGAGCGCGCCGGCATCGAGAAGGATTTCGGCGTCAAGTGCCGCTACTCCGGTGCCAACATGATGGATGGCGCGGCGGTCAGCGCCATGGTGCATGAGGCCGAGGCTGCCTTCGGCAGTCTCGATATCCTGGTCAACAATGCCGGCATCCAGCATGTCGCGCCGATCGAGGAGTTTCCCGATGACAAGTGGGAAGCCATCATCCGCATCAATTTGCTCGCCGCGTTCTACGCCATCAAGGCGGCACTGCCGGGCATGAAGACGCGCAAATGGGGCCGTATCATCAACACCGCCTCGGCGCATGCGCTGGTCGCCTCGCCGTTCAAGTCGGCCTATGTGTCGGCCAAGCACGGCATTGCGGGCCTCACCAAGACGGTAGCGCTCGAAGCAGCGCTCGACGGCGTCACCGTCAATGCGATCGCGCCGGGCTATGTCTGGACGCCGCTGGTCGAAAGGCAGATTCCCGACACGATGAAGGCGCGCGGCATGACCGAGGAACAGGTCAAGCACGATGTGCTGCTCGCCGCCCAGCCGACCAAGGAATTCGTCACCGTCGACGAGCTCGCCGCGCTGACGCTGTTCCTGTGTTCGGACGCGGCCAGGCAGGTCACCGGCACAACCTTGCCGATGGATGGCGGCTGGACGGCACAGTAGAGGGTAATCCAAGCGTTCCGTTTGCCTGCTGGTGCCGCTGGGCGCTGGCAGAAAAGCACCCGGCTATGCCGTGATCTTAATCGATGCGGATGGCGTGGTCGTGCATTTCCATGATTTTGCGATCGACGCGGCGGGTTGCCCGCCTCCGGCAGGCTTCGCGGGGCACTGAGCAGGACTTCCCGCGAGGGCCAAGATGCCGCCAGTCGCATGTGCCGGCCTATTGCACGGCAGCGCAACAGGCTGCGCCGTTGGCTGAGCTGAACGATCCCAACCGATGCCCATCCGCGCACTGACGGCGACTGCGCGGCATCGGGTTTCCCAGCCTCTTTCTCGTCCCGCCGGACTACGGTGAAAGTGTCCGAAAAAGCACGGGAATATGGACATTAGTCTTGACAGAAATACAGATGTTCAATACCCGTCAGGCAATCGAACAAGCCTGCATTATGGGAGGAACGAGCGGTATGGCTTCCAATGTTTCGTTGACGGGTCTTGCCCGCGATCTCGAGGAACGCGCAAAGTCGGGCAAGCCTATCCGCATCGGCCTGATCGGCTCGGGCGAGATGGGAACCGACATCGTCACTCGTGTCGCCCATATGTCGGGCATCGAGATCGGCGCCATTTCCGAACTGAACCTGCCGGCTGCCAGCAAGGCCGTCGATATCGCTTTCCAGGAAACCGGGCATGCGCGCGAAGTGTCGAATGCTTCGGCTATGACGTCGGCGATGGAAGCCGGCAAGGTCGCGGTCACCAACGACGCCGACCTTGTCATCAACAATGATCTGATCGACGTCGTCATCGATGCCACCGGGGTTCCCGCCGTTGGCGCCGAGATCGGGCTGCGCGCCATGGAGCATGGCAAGCATCTGGTGATGATGAATGTCGAGGCCGACGTCACCATCGGCGCCTATCTGAAAAGCGAGGCCGACCGGCTCGGCGTCACCTATTCACTGGGCGCCGGCGATGAGCCGTCCTCCTGCATGGAGCTGATCGAGTTCGTCTCGGCCATGGGTCACCCGATCGTTGCCGCCGGCAAGGGCAAGAACAATCCGCTCAACATCGACGCTATTCCCCCGGACTATGAGGAGGAAGCCAAGCGCCGGCACATGAATGTCCGCATGCTGGTCGAATTCGTCGACGGCTCCAAGACCATGGTCGAGATGGCGGCAATCGCCAATGCCACCGGCCTGGTTCCAGACAAGGCTGGCATGCATGGCCCGGCGGCGACGCTTGGCGAACTGTCCAAGGTGCTGGTGCCGCAGAAGGATGGCGGCGTTCTGTCGAAGGTCGGCGTCGTCGACTATTCGATCGGCAAGGGTGTCGCGCCCGGCGTCTTCGTCGTTGCCGACATGTCGCATCCGCGCATCTCCGAGCGCATGGAAGATCTGAAGATGGGCAAAGGCCCGTATTTCACTTTCCATCGTCCCTATCACCTGACCTCGCTCGAGGTGCCGCTGACCTGCGCGCGCGTCGTGCTCTACGGCAAGGCCGACATGGTGCCGCTGGCCAAGCCGGTGGCCGAAGTGGCCGCCGTGGCCAAGAAGGACATGAAGCCCGGCGAGAAGCTCGATGCGATCGGCGAATATTGCTACCGCGCCTGGATCATGACGACGCCTGAAGCGCGCGCCGCCAAGGCCATTCCCTGCGGCCTGCTGCAGGGCGGCTCGGTCACCGCGCCGATCAAGAAGGGCGAACTCATAACCTACGCGAATGCAGCGCCCGCGGCGGGCTCCAAGATCGCCGAACTGCGCGCTCGCCAGGACAAGCTCGTCTATGGGACCGTGGGAGCGTGATCATGGCCACAGCCAGCAAAGCCGTCACTGACAGTCGCGCCAATCTGCCCTTCGTCTACCGCCAGTACAGCGCCGAGCAGCTCAAGCAGGTGCTCCACAAGATGTACCTGATCCGCCGCTTCGAAGAGGGCGCGGAGGAGTGCTACACGCGCGGCCTCATCCATGGCACCATGCATTTGTCGATCGGCCAGGAAGCCAGCGCCATGGGCATCTGCATGCCGCTTGCCGAGGATGACCAGATCACCTCGACGCATCGCGGTCACGGCCACTGCATTGCCAAGGGCGCCGAGGTCAAGCGCATGTTCGCCGAGTTCTTCGGCAAGACCACAGGCTACTGCAAGGGCCGTGGCGGCTCGATGCACATCGCCGATGTCGGCAAGGGCAATCTCGGCGCCAATGGCATCGTCGGTGGTGGTATCCCGATCGCCGTGGGGGCGGCATTGTCCTCCAAGATGATGAAGACCGGCAAGGTCGTGGTCTCGTTCTTCGGCGATGGCGCCAACAATGAAGGCGCTTTCCACGAGGCGCTAAACATGGCGGCGGTCTGGAAGCTGCCTGTCATTTTCGTCTGCGAGAACAATGGCTACGGCATGTCGACATCGACAGCCCGCTCGACCGCGGTCAAGAACATCGCCGAGCGCGCCGCCGCCTATTCGATGCCCGGCGTCATCGTCAACGGCAACATCTTCTCCGAGGTCGCCGAGGCGTCTCATCAGGCTGTTGCCCGAGCCCGCGCCGGCGAGGGGCCGACGCTGATCGAGTCCAAGACCTATCGCCATCGCGGCCATTCCAAGAGCGACCGCAACCGCTATCGCACCAAGGAAGAGATCGAGGACTGGATGTCGAACCGCGATCCGATCACCCTGTTCGAAAGCGAGCTCAGGGAATTCGGCTTCATCGACGACAAGGGCATCGAGGCCATTCGCGATGCCGTGGCGCAAGAGATCGCCGAGGGCATCGAGTTCGCCAAGGCGAGCCCATCGCCCGATATCAGCGAGACGGGAAATTACGTGTATACGGAGCAGGCGTGATGGACGCGATGGTGCGTGAACTGAGCTACGCCCAGGCGATCCAGGAGGCCATGGCGATCGCCATGGACATGGACGAGCGCGTTTTCCTGATGGGCGAGGATATCGGCGTCTATGGCGGCGCCTTCCAGGTCACCGGCGACCTGGTCGAACGTTACGGCGCTGACCGCGTCATCGACACGCCGATTTCGGAACTGGGCGGCGCGGGCGTTGCGGTTGGGGCTGCGCTCACCGGCATGCGGCCGATCTTCGAGTTCCAGTTTTCCGATTTCGCCACGCTTGCCATGGAGCAGATTGTCAACCAGGCGGCCAAGATG
>NZ_RZPI01000460.1:0-4601 GCF_003998715.1 Mesorhizobium sp. M7A.F.Ca.CA.002.15.2.1 | reverse complement strand
GACAGGGCCTGGTCACGACCGTTTGGCTGTCGGCGCTGTCCTTTGTCGGCGCGCTCATCGTCGGCATCGTGCTGTGCGCCATGAATCTGCAGCGCGGCTGGCTGTTTCGCGCCCCGGCCAAGGCCTATATCGATGCGGTGCGTGCCACGCCCTTGCTGGCGCAGCTCTATTTTCTTTATTTCGGCCTGCCCCGGCTCGGCTTCGTTCTGCCGGAACTCGTCGTCGGCATCCTCGCGTTGTCGCTGAACAGCGGCGCCTATATCGCTGAAATCATTCGCGCCGGCATCCTGTCGATCCCGCGCGGCCAGGTCGAGGCCAGCGTCGCTTCGGGCATGACCTATGTCCAGCGCATGCGCCTTGTCGTCCTGCCGCAAGCCTTCAAGGTGACGATCCCGCCGCTGCTCGGCCAGGCGATCGTGCTGGTCAAGGATTCCGCCCTTTTGTCGCTGATCTCGGTTTCGGAACTGACACGCGCCGGTCAATTGCTCGCCTCCGACCGCTTCATGCCGGCGGAAGGCTTCCTCACCATCGCCGCCTTCTATCTGCTGCTCTATTACGGCCTGAAAGGACTGGCTGGGCTCTCCAGCCGCTGGCTCGGCACAGCGGGGGCGCGGACATGATCTGGCAACAACTGCAAAGCCTCGCCGGCTCCTATCCACTGGCCCTGCGCGGCCTCGGCATGACCGTGTTGCTGTCGCTGATCAGCCTGGTGCTCGGCACGCTGCTCGGCTTCGCCCTCGGCATCCTGCGGACCGGCGGCAACCGTCTGATCTCGGGTTTGATCGGGGCCTGGGTCGACCTGATCCGCGGCACGCCGTTCCTGGTGCAGATCTTCCTGATCTTCTTCATCCTGCCTGAGTTCGGCATCGAACTCGATGCCTTCACCGCCGGCATCATCGCGCTGACCAATCTGGCTGCCTGCTTCATCTGCGAGATCGTCGTCGCCGGCATCCGCTCGGTGCCGACAGGCCAGGTCGAGGCGGCACTGGCGTCCGGCCTGTCGCGCTGGCAGCGCATGCGCCAGGTGGTGCTGCCGCAGGCGATGCGCATCGTGCTGCCGCCATTGGTCGGGCAGTATGTGCTGCTGATCAAGGATTCTTCTGTCGTCTCGGCCATCGGATTGACCGACCTCACCCGCGTCGGCTGGCTGGTGGTGCAGCGTGTGCCCAACGGCCTGCTGGTGTTCTTCCTCGTCGGCGTCGGCTATTTCATCGTCTGCTATCCGCTGATCATGCTGGCCCGCCGGCTGGAGCAGCGCATGGGCGCGGCGCATGCCGAGGTGCAGTTGTGACTTCCAACCCCAAAGGTCCAGAAAACATGACCAAAACGGGCCTTGCCAAAACCGGCATGATCGACTTTCGCGGCGTCAACAAATGGTTCGGCTCGCTCAACGTGCTCAAGGACATCACGCTCAGCGTCGAACCGCGCGAAGTGGTCGTCGTCTGCGGCCCGAGCGGCTCGGGCAAAAGCACTCTGATCCGCTGCGTCAACGGCCTGGAGGCGATCAAGGACGGCGATCTCGTCGTCGACGGCCAGCGCCTGGGCGACCCCGCCACCAACATGACCCAGCTGCGCACCGAGATCGGCTTCGTCTTCCAGTCGTTCAACCTCTACCCGCATAAGACGGCACTCGAAAACGTCACGCTCGCCCCCATCCATGTCCGCAAGATCCCGCGTGCCGAAGCCGAAAAGGCCGGCCGCGAATTGCTGGCCAAGGTAGGCCTCGCCGACAAGGTCAATGCCTATCCAGCACAGCTCTCCGGCGGCCAGCAGCAGCGCGTGGCGATCGCGCGTTGCCTCGGCATGCGGCCCAAAATCATGCTGTTCGACGAGCCGACCTCGGCGCTCGATCCCGAGATGATTTCCGAAGTGCTCGACGTCATGGTCGCGGTCGCCGAGGAAGGCATGACCATGATGGTGGTGACGCACGAGATGGGCTTTGCCCGCAAGGTCGCCCAGCGCGTGGTGTTCATGGACGCTGGCGCCATCGTCGAAAGCGGCACGCCCGACGAGTTCTTCTCACACCCCAAGACCGACCGCAGCCGCGCTTTCCTGAGCAAGATTCTGCGGCACTAAAGGCGGGCGGTCAGGTCGCCTCTTCCGCGCTGCCGCCAATCGCAAACGCTGCCGGGCCGCCGCGCCGCCTGAGCAGCGCGATGGCGAGGAAGGCGATGACGCCGCTCGCGGCGACGACCACCAGCACCCACAGGGAATTGGCGACCGATGTCCGCGCCATCATGAAGGCGAGCGCGAACGGCGCAAAGGCCGAGGTGAACTGACGGGCAGCGCTCGCCCATCCCAGCCGCGCGCCATAGCCTTCGCGGCCGAAGAGTTCGAGCGGCAAGGTGCCGCCGACGATGCTGGTGAGGCCGGAGCCGAGGCCGAACAGGAACACGAACACGAAGGCGCCGGGCAGCCATGGCGTGGTCAGCAACAGCGCACACAGCCCGGCCGTGAGCAGTGACGCGGCAATGACGGCAAGGTGCGTCTGCTGCAGCCGCCCGCCAAACAGCATGTTGATCAACCGGCTGGCGACCTGCGCCGGCCCGAACAGGGTCGAGACGAAGAGGCCTGCGGTGCCGAGCCCAAGGGCCGCCGTCAGCGGCACCATGTGGATGAGGATCGCCGACAGCACGAAGCCTTCGGTGGCGAACCCCGCCAGCATCAGCAGGAATGCGGCCCGGCCGCGCCGCGCATCGAGCGGCATTCCCGCTTCATCGGGGGCGGAGCCGCGCTCATGCGGCGTGACCGTTGCGTGGCGACGCGACAGGCGCATCAGCCAGGCGTGGATCGGCAGGCATAGGCCGAGATTGAGAGCGGCGAACAAAAGGTAGACCTCGCGCCATGTGAGATGCGCATGCAGCGCCGAGGTCAGCGGCCAGAACAGGGTAGAGGCAAACCCGGCGATCAGCGTCAGATGGGTGATGCTGCGTTGCGGCCGGGGAACCCCGACCTGCACGATCAACACGAAGGCAGCGCTGTAGAGGACGAAGCTGGAGGCCAGTTCCATCGCCAGCAATCCCAGAACGAAGCTCACGCGGCCGGGTGCGACGGCGCACAGCGCCAGCGCCACAGCCGCCGCGACCGAGCCGACGGTCATGAGGCGGCCGGCGCCGAAGCGGTCGGCCCACCGCCCGGCAGTCGGCGCGAACAGGCTGCCGGCAAACAGCGAGGCCGACAGGGCTGCGAATACCCAGCCTTCCGTGAGCCCGAACTCGCGTGCCATTGCCGGCGCCAGCATCGAGAAGCTGTAATAGAGCGTGCCGTAGCCGATGATCTGGGTCAGCCCAAGCGCCCAGATCGCCTTGCGCAGGACGGACCGGTCAGGCATCGATGCCGGCCGATACGGCTCTTCTCGGCTCGGCATCGGTTGCGCAGCCGCAACCCGATGCGCCGGTTGCCTTGGCGTCCGCATCCCTGACGCAGCAGGCATCGACAGCGGCGGGAGCAGGCCCGCCACAGCAGCCGGCGCTTTCCGATACCGTCGCGACACCGACGGCACTGCACACGCCGGTCTCCGGCAGCACCAGCCGCACCTCGCGGGCCGCGGCATGGTCTCCGGCAATATCGGCCACCACCGAGCGGACCTGCTCGTAGCCGGTCGCCATCAGGAAGGTCGGGGCACGGCCGTAGGATTTCGAGCCGACGATGGTGAAACCGGGTTCGGGATGCGCGAGCTCCGCAATGCCATGCGCGGGAACCGTGCCGCATGAGTGGAAGTTCGGATCGATCAGCGGCGCCAGTGCCGGCGGCGCTTCGACGACGGGATCGAGCGCGATGCGGATTTCGCCGAGGAACGACAGGTCTGGCCTGAAGCCGGTGGTGACGACGATGCGGTCCACGGCCATGCTGAACGGCTTGCCGGCGAGGTGGGCGTCGACGGCAAGCTTCTCGCCTTGCGTCTCGATGCGGTCGACGGCGAAGCCCGTCAGCATGTTCAGCCTGCCGTCCGCCATCGCCTGCCTGGCGGCCAGCCCGAGCGCGCCACGTTCCGGCAACTGGTCGTTCAGCCCGCCGCCGAGCAATCTCTCGATGCTGGCGTGCCGCAGCGCCCAGAAGATTTCGGTGCCAGGCACGCCATCCTGCAACTCCATCAGCGCCAGCGCGACGTTGATGGCCGAGTGCCCGCCGCCGATGACCAGGATGCGCTTGCCCGCATAGTCTTCTCTCGCCTTGCCGACCACGTCGGGAATGCCATAGGCGATGCGTGCCGACGCCTTGCCTTCGCCGGCAACCGGCAGCCCGTCGATGCCGATCGGGTTTGGCCGCCACCATGTTCCGGATGCGTCGATGACGGCGCGTGCGAGAAAGCGGTGCTCACCGCCGCCATCGCGGTAGCGGATGACGAAGGGCGCGTCCTTGCGGCCGTCATTGGCGACCTTGTCGTGCCCCTGACGGGTGATCGCGGTGACCTCGGCGCCGAGCTTCAGATTGGCGGCGATCGCCGGAAGCCGGCCAAGCGGCGCCAGATAGTCGCGCACGATCTCGCCGCCGGTCGGCAGGCCCTGGCTGTCCGGCGCCGTCCAGCCGGAGCGGTCGAGCAGCGCCCGCGCCGCCGCGTCGATGTTGTATTCCCAAGGCGAGAACACCCGCACATGGCC
>NZ_RZPI01000045.1:0-16082 GCF_003998715.1 Mesorhizobium sp. M7A.F.Ca.CA.002.15.2.1 | reverse complement strand
GCTTTACGAGGCGCTTCTGGAGGGCGTGGTGCTGTTCCTCGTGCTGCGCATCCTCACCCATTCGCGCCTTAAGCTGAAGACGCCGCGCTTCGTCGGCGGCGCCTTCATCTGCGGCTACGGCCTGTCGCGTATCTTCGTCGAGTTCTTCCGCGAACCCGACCAGCAGCTCGGCTATCTCCTCGGCACCAACTGGTTGACCATGGGCATGATCCTGTCGTCGCCGATGGTGTTGGCCGGCATCTGGGCGATGCTGACCGCCAAGCCGGTGGCACAGCCGCAGCCGGCATGACACGGCTGAAGACCCGCATCGTCGACCTGATCGAGGCCCTGGGGCCGCTTCCCGTCAACGAGTACATGGCGCTGTGCCTGTTCGACCCGGCGGACGGCTACTACACGACGCGCGAGCCCTTTGGTGCGGGCGGCGACTTCATCACCGCGCCGGAAATCAGCCAGATGTTCGGCGAACTGGTCGCCGTGTGGCTTTATCAAGCCTGGCTGGCGGGCGGCCGGTCGCGGTCGGCCACCATCGCCGAGATCGGACCCGGCCGCGGCACGCTGATGAAGGACATGCTGCGCACGCTGTCGCGGCTCGATCCTGACCTGGCCAACGGCGCCACCTTCGCCATGATCGAGACAAGCCCGCGCCTGACCGAGGTGCAAAAAAAGACGCTTGGCGTCACACCCTTCGCGGTTGGCTGGCACGAAACCATCGAGACCTTGCCGCAACAATCGCTGTTCATCGTCGGCAACGAACTGTTCGACGCCGTTCCCATCCGCCAGTTCATCCGCGCCGGCGCCGGCTGGCGCGAGCGCATGGTCGGCCTCGACGAGACCAACGACCTTTGCTTCTTCGCCGGCGCCGGCTCGGTCGACCCGACGCTGCTGCCCGCCGATGCCGCTCACGCGCCGCAAGGCGCGATCGCCGAAGTGGCACCTGCCCGCACCGCGCTGATGGCAACAATCGCCGAGCGCATATCCAGGCATGGCGGCGCCGGCCTGTTTCTCGATTACGGCCATTTCCAGCCGGGTGTCGGGGACACGCTGCAGGCCTTGCGCAGCCACGATCACGAAGATGTGCTGGCCAATCCCGGTGAGGCCGACCTCACGTCCCACGTCGATTTCGCCGCCCTTGCCGCGATCGCGCGTGCACATGGCCTCGAAGCCCATCTGACGACACAGGGCGACTTCCTGCTCGGCATGGGCATCCTCGAGCGCGCCGGCCGCCTTGGCGCCGATGCCGGTCAGGCGGCGCGCGAAAGGATCGCCGGCGACGTCGAGCGCCTCGCCGGGCCGCAAGCCATGGGCGAGCTGTTCAAGGTGCTTGCGGTGCTGCCTCGCGGCGTGGCGGTTCGGCCCTTTGCCGAGGCGGATTGACTTTTTACCGCCGCCCCTCCCAATCTCCCGTCCGCGCTTTGCAGCCTGTTCTCGACCAAGCACCTTCTTCTTGACGAAACCGCCCACACGGACAACAACGCCCGCATGCTGAATCAGACCAAACCGGATCCCGTTCGGTCGCCGCTGCTGGACGAGGCGCAGGCACAAGGCATCCGCCACGGCTATTTCACCCGCGTCGGCGGTGTTTCCGGCGGCATCTATCAGGGCCTCAACATCGGCACCGGATCGAATGACGACCAGACGCTGGTTGCCGAGAACCGCGCCCGTGTCGCTGCCTGGATGGGCGTGCCGGCAAGCCATCTGTTGACCGCCTGGCAAATCCATTCGCCCGATGTCGTCATTGCCAGGGAGCCCTTTGCCGGCGAGCGCCCCAAGGCGGACGCCATCGTCACCGATCGGCCGGGCATCGCCATCGGCGCCTCGACCGCCGATTGCGGTCCCGTGCTGTTCGCTGATGCGCAGGCGCGCATCATCGGCGCTGCGCATGCCGGCTGGAAAGGCGCGTTCACCGGCGTGCTCGAAAACACCATCCTGGCGATGGAAAGCCTCGGCGCCCGGCGCCAAAACATCGTCGCCGTGCTAGGCCCCTCCATCGGCCCGCGAAACTACGAGGTCGGCCCGGAATTCGTCGCCCGCTTTGTCGAATCCGACGCCGAAAACATCCTCTATTTCGCTCCGTCCGCCAATGCCGGCCATGCGATGTTCGACCTCAACCGCTACACGGTTGACCGGCTGGCCAAGGCAGGCGTGACGGCTGAGGGCCTCGACCGCTGCACTTACGCTGAGGAAGGCCTGTTCTACTCCTATCGGCGCACCACGCATCGCAAGGAGCCCGATTACGGCCGGCAGGTTTCGGCAATTGTCTTGGAGAGGGAATAATGGCGCTGCATTTTGAACGATCTGAATTTGACGCGCGGCGCGACCGGCTGATCATCGAGATGGCCGAAAAGAAGCTCGACGCCATCCTGCTGTTCGCGCAGGAAAGCATGTATTGGCTGACCGGCTACGACACGTTCGGCTTCTGCTTCTTCCAGTGCCTGGTGGTCAAGGCCGACGGTTCGATGGTGCTTCTGACCCGCTCGGCCGACCTGCGCCAGGCACGTCAGACCTCGATTATCGACAACATCGTCTTGTGGACCGACCGCAACGGCGCCAATCCCGCGGTCGACCTGCGCAATCTGCTCAACGAACTCGACCTGCTCGGCGCCCGCATCGGTGTCGAATATGACACCCACGGCCTGACCGCCTTCAACGGCCGCCGCCTGGACGAGCAGTTGCAGACCTTCGGCCAGATCGCCGATGCGTCCGGCATTGTCGGCCGGCTGCGCCTGTTCAAGAGCCCGGCCGAGATAGCCAAGGCCGAGAAGGCCGCCAATCTCTCCGACGATGCGCTCGACGCGGCACTGCCGCTGATCAAGCAAGGCGGCGACGAAGCTCTGATCCTGGCCGCCATGCAGGGCGCGATCTTCGCCGGCGGCGGCGACTATCCGGCCAACGAGTTCATCATCGGCTCCGGCGTCGATGCGCTGCTGTGCCGCTACAAGGCCGGCCGCCGCAAGCTCACCAAGAACGACCAGCTGACGCTCGAATGGGCCGGCGTCTTCAACCACTACCATGCGCCGATGATGCGCACGGTGCTGACCGGCAAGGTGTCGAAGCGCCATCAGGAACTGTTCGACGCCGCCCGCGCAGCACTCCTGGCTGTCGAGAAGGCGATGATGCCGGGCAACAGCTTCGGCGACGTCTTCGATGCGCATGCCCGCACCATGGAGGCACACGGCCTGACCAAGCACCGGCTGAACGCCTGCGGCTATTCGGTCGGCGCCCGCTTCACCCCGTCCTGGATGGACATGCCGATGTTCTACCAGGGCAATCCCGAACCGATCGCGCCCAACATGACGCTGTTCGCCCATATGATCATCATGGACTCCGACACCGAGACGGCGATGACGCTTGGCCGCACCTACCTGACCACCGAATCCCAGCCCAGGCCGCTGTCCCGCCATGATCTCGACTTGATCGTAAAGTGAATCCACAGTGGGAGGCGTTCTTCGCCAAGGAGTTAGAAGGCAAATGAGACGATCGCATGTGACGACCGTGTCATTGCTTGTGGCATTGGCTCTTGCCGCCTGCACCAACGCAAAGGACGTGCTCGAACCGTCGGCGATCACCCCGCCGGCGACGTCGACCCAGACGCTGCCCGCAACGTCAGGCAACACGGCGGCAACGGTTCCGGCCGGGCCCGCCACCAGCACGTCTGGCGCTCCCGCAACCGCCGCCGCACCGGTCACATCAGCCCAAAGCGCTGCCATCCTGTCGAAGACCCGCTTGCAGATCGCGCCGATCGTCGGCGCTTCGGTGGAAGCTGCGACACCTCTGACGGCGGAGTTGCAGACCCGTGCCAGGCAGCGCGGCATCACTCTCGCCGGCAGCGCCGACCAGACCGTGACACATGTGCTGAAAGGCTATTTCTCGACGATGTCGGAAGGCGCCGACACCACCGTCATCTATGTCTGGGACGTCTATGACCCCGCTGGCAACCGGCTGCACCGCATCAATGGCCAGCAGAAGGCTCCGTCGGTCAATTCCGGCGCCAGCGCGGGCGGCGACAGCTGGAAGGGGATCTCGCCGGCCACCATGCAGGCGATCGCCGACCAGACCATCGACCAGTTCGCCGCCTGGCTCGGCGGCAAGGCGGGCTAGAGGCATCGGACCCCAAAGTGGAGACGGTTTTGGGAAAATCCGATGCCCAATGAGAAGAAGAACCAGCACAAGTCCCCTGCTCCCTGTTGCAGTCCGGCGATGGCGCGGAGCTTTCTTGAGTTTAGCCGGCGGATTCCCGATCTCGGCGCTTGCAATACCAGCGCGGGCCGCTAAAAGCCCGGTTAAAGGGCGCAAGCGAGTCCGTCAGGCCTCATCATCCTCCACCAGGAACCGTGCATGAAACTCTTCGCGGGCAATTCCAACAGGGTGCTGGCCGAAGCAGTCGCCCGGTACCTCAACGTCCCGCTGGGCAAAGCCACGGTCAGGCGCTTCGCCGACCAGGAAATCTTCGTCGAAATCCAGGAAAACGTGCGCGGCGAGGATGTCTTCATCCTGCAGTCGACCTCGTTCCCGACCAACGATCATTTGATGGAATTGCTTATCATGATCGATGCCTTCATGCGCTCCTCGGCCAAGCGCATCACGGCGGTCATCCCTTATTTCGGCTACGCCAGGCAGGACCGCCGCGCCTCCGGCCGCACGCCGATCTCGGCCAAGCTGGTCGCCAACATGATCACCCGCGCCGGCGTCGACCGCGTTCTGACGCTCGACCTGCATGCCGGCCAGATCCAGGGCTTCTTCGACATCCCGACCGACAATCTGTTTTCCGTGCCGGTGATGGCCCGCGACGTGAAGGCCAAATACAAGCAACTCGGCAACGTCGTGGTGGTTTCGCCCGACATTGGCGGCGTGGTCCGCGCCCGTGCGCTGGCCAAGCGCTTCGATGCGCAACTGGCCATCGTCGACAAGCGCCGCGAACGGCCGGGCGAATCGGAAGTCATGAACATCATCGGCGCGGTCGCCGGCAAGGATTGCCTGCTGATCGACGACATCGTCGATTCCGGCGGCACGCTGTGCAACGCCGCCGATGCGCTGCTGGCCAACGGCGCCACCAGCGTCACCGCCTATATCACCCACGGCGTGCTGTCGGGCGGTGCCGTTGCCCGCATCAGCGGCTCGAAGCTGCAGGAACTGGTGATCACCGATTCCATCCAGCCGACCCAGGGCGTGCTCGACGCGCCCAACATCCGCGTCATCTCGATCGCCGACCTGATGGGCGAAGCCATCTCGCGCACGGCGACTGAGGAATCGGTGTCCAGCCTGTTCGACTAAACCCGCCTGCCCTTAAGGCGCGGAGCTTTCCAACCGAACCGGGCCGATCAGGCGACGAGCGACCTCGACGTTCTCGCGTGCGCCGCGCATATAGCCGCGCGGCGAGGTCCCCAGCATGCGCTTGAACATGGTGATGAAGGCCGGCACGCTGTCATAGCCGAGATCAAGCGCCACCCTGGTGATCGGCTCGCCGTCCGCCAGCCTGGGCAGCGCCGCGAACAGGCAGGCCTGCTGGCGCCATGTCGACAGCGACAGGCCGGTCTGGCGCTGGAAGGCGCGCGTGAAGGAACGGCGGCTCATGCCGGCTGCATCGGCCCACTCGTCGATGGTCGCATGCGGCGACGGTGCTGCGACGAAGCGTCGGCACAGCGCCGACAATCTTGGATCGGACGGAAATGGCAGCCCGAGAGGCCGTTCCGGCAAGGTCGGGATTTCGTGCAGCAGAAGGTTCATGATCAGCCCACCGCGTCCTTCCAGAACGCCGCCTTGCGGGAGCTTCTCCGATTCCACGATCAGGCTGTGCATCAGGTCGGTGACGCCGACGACGCGCAAGCCTTCGGGCAGCCCGGGGATCGCCTGTGGCATGACATAAACCGAACGCATCGAGACGTCGCCCAGCATCTCGACGGAATGCTCGGTGCCGGCTGGAATCCACATCGCGTGGTCGGGCGGCACCATCCAGCGCCCGTAGCGTGTCGTCACCAGCACCACACCGACAAGCGCATGCAAGAGCTGGCTGCGGCTGTGGCGGTGCTGTGGCACGCGGTAGCCGTCAGGATATTCGGTCGGCAATGCCACCGCCGGCCCGGCCACTTGCTCAAGCCACTGCCAGCGGCTCTCGTGCAACTGGCCGAGATTGGCATTGCCAGCGTGAAAGACTTCTTTGCCGTGCGGCATCTAGTTATGGCCCACTTGCGAAACTATTGGACCAAACCACGAAAGAAGTCGTCTCGCAAGCGGCTTATAAGGCACCGTCCCTAGGGTGGCCGCAAGGAGCGTCCGCCAGTTGCCTGCGGGCGTGCCCGCCAAAAAGACCACGGAGCCTACCTTGACCGATACGACAGCAGCCAGCGTCGCCCCACCGGCGAGCGCCAGTCACGCCTCAGCCCAGGCGACGGCCTTCACCGTCATCCTGGCGGTGAGCTTCTGCCACTGCATCAACGACATCATGCAGTCGCTGCTATCGGCCATTTACCCGCTCCTGAAAGAGAATTATGGCCTCGATTTCTGGCAGATCGGCTTGTTGACCTTCACTTTCCAGGTGACCGCATCCTTGCTGCAGCCGCTGATCGGCATGATCACCGACAAGCGGCCGATGCCCTATTCGCTGCCCTATGGCATGGCGTCGTCGCTGATCGGCCTGATCGTGCTCGCCTATGCCGGGCATTATTCGCTGCTGCTGATCGGTGCCTCGCTGATCGGCATCGGCTCGGCGATCTTCCACCCGGAATCCTCGCGCATCGCCCGCTTCGCTTCCGGCGGCCGCTTCGGCCTGGCGCAGTCGCTGTTCCAGGTGGGCGGCAATTTCGGCCAGTCCATGGGGCCGCTGCTGGCGGCCTTCATCGTCGTGCCGTTCGGCCAGACCAGCATTTCCTGGTTCGCCGTCGGCTCGCTGATCGGCATCATCGTTTTGTGGCAGGTCGGCGGCTGGTACAGCCGGCTGCGTGCCGCGCAGGGCACCCGCAAGGCGGCGAGCTTCGTTTCGCCCTTCCCGCGCCGCAAGGTGATGAATGCATTGATCGTGCTGACACTGCTGGTTCTGAGCAAGAATGCCTACATCGCCAGCCTCGCCAGCTACTACACCTTCTATTCCATGCATAAGTTCGGCGTTTCTGTGCAGATGAGCCAGGTCATGCTGTTCCTGTTCCTCGGCGCCTCGGCGCTGGGCATCCTGCTCGGCGGCCCGTTCGGCGACCGCTATGGGCAAAAGGCGATGATCTGGTTCTCCATCGTCGGCGTGCTGCCCTTCACGCTCGCCCTGCCCTACGCCAATCTGGAATGGACGATGGTGCTGACGGTGCTGATCGGGCTGATCCTCTCCTCGGCCTTCTCCAACATTGTCGTCTTTGCGCAGGAACTCGTGCCGGGTCGCGTCGGCATGATCGCCGGCATCTTCTTCGGCTTCGCCTTCGGCATGGGCGGCATCGCGGCGGCCGTGCTCGGCGTCGTCGCCGACATGAAGGGCATCGATTTCGTCTTCCAGATCTGCTCCTATTTGCCGTTTCTTGGATTGCTGACCGTGTTCCTGCCCAACATGAAGGAAGCGCGCAAGGCGCAGGCGGCCGCCTAGATCAGGCCTGAAACCCACGCAAGGAAAAGCACCCGCCAGACGGCGGGTGCTTTTTTCGTTCCAACGGCCTATGCTTTGAAGAAGGCCAGCAGGTCGGCGTTGACGATGTCTGCATGGGTCGTGGCCATGCCGTGCGGGAAGCCCTTGTAGACCTTGAGCTCGCCCTTCTTGAGCAGCTTGATCGTCAGCAGCGCCGAGTCCGCGATGGGAACGATCTGGTCGTCGTCGCCGTGCATGACCAGCACAGGCACGTCGATCGCCTTCAGATCCTCGGTGAAGTCGGTTTCCGAAAAGGCCTTGATGCAATCATAATGCGCCTTGGTGCCGCCCATCATGCCCTGGCGCCACCAATTATCGATGACGCCCTGCGATACCTCTGCGCCCGGGCGGTTGAAGCCGTAGAACGGACCTGATGGAACGTCGCGGAAGAACTGGGCGCGATTGGCTGCCTGCGCGGAGCGGAAGCCGTCGAACACTTCGATCGGCAGGCCGCCGGGATTGGCGGCAGTCTTGAGCATGATTGGCGGCACCGCGCCGATCAGCACCGCCTTGGCGACACGGCCGCCGGCGCCATACTTGGCGACATAACGCGCCACTTCGCCGCCGCCGGTCGAATGGCCGACATGGATGGCGTTCTTGAGGTCCAGATGGGCTGCGAGTTCCGCTACGTCGGCGGCATAGGTGTCCATCTCGTTGCCGATATCCGTCTGGGTCGAGCGGCCATGGCCTCGGCGATCATGGGCAATGACACGGTAGCCCTGTGACACGAAGAACAGCATCTGGGCGTCCCAATCGTCGCTGCTCAACGGCCAGCCGTGATGAAAGACGACAGGCTGCCCGGTCCCCGGTCCTTGTAGTAAATCTGCGTTCCGTCCCTGGTGGTGATCATGCCGCTGCCGGAGCTGGGTTTGGTTTGCGAGGTCATCTCAATCTCCTTCTGGTTACTTTCGCGATAAACAATATCGCGATATCGATATAGCTAACGCGGCCTAAAACCCTTGTCCACAAAAATATGTATCGCGATATCATTTTTCGTGGTATCGATTTGATGCCCACATTGGCAAAAGGAATGCGCCGTGCCTCTCCCGTTGGACAATCAGCTCTGTTTCACGCTCTATGCCACCAGCATGGCCATCAACCGCACCTACAAGCCGATGCTGGACGAGATGGGCATCACCTATCCCCAGTACCTGGTGTTGAACGCGCTTGGAGAGGCCGACGGCATGTCGGTCGGCACCATCGCCCATCGGCTCGCTTTGGAATCGAGCACCGTCACGCCGCTGGTGAAGCGAATGGAGCAGGCCGGGCTGGTGACCCGCCAGCGCAGCCAGACCGACGAGCGCCAGGTGCAGGTTGATCTGACATCAGCCGGGCGCGCACTGCTTGTCCAATGCAACTGCCTGAACGAAGCCTTGGTCGAACGCTCGGGCATGACGCTGACTGAGCTCGATGCGCTGAACCGGCAGATCCAGGCGTTACGCGCCGCGTTGACCGGCGACCGCTAGCACGGCTTGACGACGGCTAGCCAAACGTCGGAAGAGGCCACCATCATGCGGACTTAAGCACGGCAAATGGCCGTTTGCGCATGGCTCGCTTTGCCTGGAAACTGACGGCGGGAGCGGGACGGCCGACATGGAAGCCCTGGATCTTGTCTATGCCGAATTCGCGCATAAGGGCCATCTGCTCGTCTGTCTCCACCCCTTCGACCAGGATTTTGTGGCCGCGATTTCGAACCAGGGTGATAATGTCCTGCAGCATCGCCTTGCCGCTCGGGGAGCTGCAGTCATGCAGAAACGAGCGATCGATCTTCACCGTATCGAAATCGATCAGGCGAAGCCACGAAAGACCCGCGAAGCCGGTCCCGAAATCATCAAGCCAGATCTTGATCCCGAGCAGCTTCAGGTCGCTGATGCAGCGCAGGATGTCGGAGTGCATCTCCATCTCCAGCCCTTCGGTGATCTCGAAGGCCAGCCTGCTGCCTGCGACGCCGGTCTCGCCCAGAATGGTCGCGACCGACGTCGCGAAGCCCGGTGTCTTGAGCTGGATCGGGGAGACGTTGACACTGACGACACGGACGTGGTCGTCCGCCAGCAGTTCGGCGCACACTGTCCTTATCGCCCAGCGCCCGAGTTCCAGGATCGCGCCGGTCCGTTCGGCGACCGGAATGAACAGGCTCGGCGGAACCGATGTGCCGTCGAGCATCTTGAGGCGCATCAGAGCCTCCACCGCTTCAACCCGGTCCGATTTGACATCCTGGATAGGCTGGTAAACGAGTGAAACGAGATTCTGGCCGATCGCGATCTTCAGCAAAGCCGCAATGTTCTCGCTCTCGTCACTGCTTTGCGGGTCGGTTGGATCGAACAGCCGGGCACAATTTCGGCCGCCGGCTTTTGCCAGATAGAGAGCGCGATCGGCCTCGTGAATGATTTTCTCCAGCTTGGCCCCGGTCTGCGTCCGGGTGAATGCGGCGCCAACGCTTACCGTTACGATCGAGACGCCGTCGCGCCGCAGTTCGTGCGTCAGAGCCAGGTTCTCCACCGTGCTACAAATGGCTTCCGCAATGTCCAGGATCTGCTCCTTTTTCTCCATGCGAGCCAGGACGATGAACTCTTCGCCGCCATAGCGGCCGATGGAGCCATTATACTGTTTGATCATATCGCTAAGGGCATTGGCGACATGGATCAGGCAGCGGTCGCCTTCCTGATGGCCGTAGCAGTCATTGAACTTCTTGAAGAAGTCCACGTCGATGAGGATCGCCCCAAAGCTGGTGCCGACCTTTTGCCAATCGTTCCAGTAGTCTCGCAGCTTCTCGTCGATCGCGCGCCGGTTCTCCAGACCCGTGAGCGGATCGGTCCGCGACAACCTCAGCAGGGCCTTGCCGCGTTCGGTCGCCTCATTGTGCTGGATCTTGGCTTCCAGGGCGTTCAGGAAGACGTTGTAGCGTTCCTCATTCAGTTTCCAGTTCACATATGAGGTGAACGTGAAACAAGAAACATAGAAAGCCCCAAATACCATTTTGTATATGAGAGTTGAGGGAACAAAGTAATTTACGATATAAAGTATACATAAGATTATTGTCGAGGTTACGATAGAAAGCTTGAAATTGAATGTAAAGAAAAGATTGGCGCTCATCATGAATATGGTCCCAAAGACCATATAGTAAGAGACGCTTTCCTTGTCCGCGCCCATAATCGCCGGACACAGCCAACCAACATAGCCAAAGATGATGGCCCCGGCGCAGGTCACGTCGAGCCATTCCGTCCCGACGCCGTGGCGAAGCTGCGCTTCCAGGATCAAAAGCGCGCTCAAGCCGACCGCGAAGCGCGCCGTGATCGTATAGGCGGCCACATCCGGGATCAGCAGCAGATCCGTTGCCGAAAACAAGAGATAGATCGCAACTGCGATCCAAAGCCCTGGCCTGGCCTCCCCTCTTCGCGTCGCCCGGGCTTCGGTGCGGTAGAGGGCGCGAAGTTCGTCGGCCCCCAGTTCGTAGCGCGGCTCGTACGGCTCAGCGTCAACCGTATCGGCCAATGCGGATGACACGTGTTCGTTCATCACAATCGACCCCTTTTGAAAGGGATTTTGTTTTCCGAACTCATTTCCAGCTTCTGCCCCCACGCGGGCCGGCTCCTTGGGACGCGACGGCGATTGCGAACGCCGGGCAAACAAATGCAATCGCGCAAGACAAGTTTCCGTTAACTCGAACCCGGAATCCGGCTCGGAAACTGATTAACCAACGAACATGGTTGGCGGGAAATTAATCATAAACCTAAAATGCCGTCGGCCCGACATTGGCAAAGGGAGCATTCTACGCAATAAGTTAACCGACTGTTAACTATGGAGTGATGGCGTGCAGACCGTTCTTGATGGCAAAAGCTTGATTACTGCCGAGATGCTCGCCGGCACGCTGCCTCGGGGAAAGATCGAGCATCATGGCGAAGCGTTCGAAACCGCGCGCGCGGAGCTTGCCCTCATTCTCCACGCGACACAGCAGCAGGTCGAACAGGACAAGAACCCGGCCGAGATCGTCGGCCGCTTGCTGTCCTTCCTCAATGGCCTGCATTCCAAGGTTCATCCCGACGTCTGGCATGCGTTGATACCGGTCGCGCAGAACCATCCGATCCTGAAGTATTTTCTCGAGGATCCACTGACGCACTGGTCCTTCACCAAACCCAGGGGCTATTCCGGCGACGCGCAGTTGCTCGACTACATCTATTGTGATCCGCACGTGGCAGAGAGCGTGGCGAACGCCTCGGAGGTCGGCAAAGCACTCTATAGCCATACCCAGAACGTACCGTCATGCGTCGCGGCCCGGGAACGACGCGACCTCCTGACCCGATATGTCGACGAGATCGCGGCCAAGAACGGACCGGAAACCGAGGTTCTGGCGATCGCGGCCGGCCATTTGCGGGAAGCCAATCGTTCGGTCGCCCTGACGGAGGGCCGTCTCAAGCGCTGGGTTGCGCTCGACCAGGATCCCCAGAGCGTTGGGCTGATCTCGCGCGACTTCCAGGGCACCGCCGTCGAAGCCATCGACGGCTCGGTGCGAACCGTGCTCACGCGGGGCCACAAGCTCGGCAAATTCGACTTCATCTACGCCTCCGGCCTTTACGACTACCTCGCCCACAACGTCGCGGTGAAACTCACGAAGACCTGCCTGCAGATGTTGAAGCCGAACGGAACATTCCTGTTCGCCAACTACGCCGAGGGCACCCCCGACGCGGGGTATCGGGAGACGTTCATGGACTGGGTGTTGCTGCTGCGATCGGAGGTCGATATGTGGAACATCGTCAATGCCAGCGTCGACCGCAACACCGTCGAGGCGCAGGTATTCTTCGGCGAGAACCGCAACGTGCTCTATGCCGTCATCGAAAAGCGCGGATAGCGGCCGTCTGGGCTGCACCAGGCCGGTCGTGCCTTTGGCTTGCACCTCCGGCCGCCTTCCGCTATAGAGCCGCCACCCGCGTAGACACCCTTGGAGGCAACGCGGCGGAAGGCCGCCTTCCCGCATGATCCCGAAAAGTGGATTCCGGTTTTCGGACCAGATCATGCATGGGTATGTCGGCTTTCGACGTTTACGGTCCAGGCACTCTGCCCACCGTGAGCGCTCCAGAACAAACCGAAAGGAAATGCCATGAGCCACGACACTTACGAGCTCAAGGCCGAAGCACGCGAACAGGTCGGTAAGGGGTCCGCCCGTGCAGTTCGCCGCAACGGTAAAGTGCCTGCAGTAATTTATGGTGACAAGCAGCCTCCCCTGGCTATCGCGCTCACCTACAAGGACATCTACTACAAGATCCATGGCGGCGGGTTCCTGACCACGATCGCCACGATCGATGTCGACGGCAAGAAGATCCAGGTCCTGCCGAAGGACTTCCAGCTCGACCCGGTCAAGGATTTCCCTGTCCATGTCGACTTCCTGCGCATCGGCAAGGACACCGAAGTCAATGTCGACGTGCCTGTCCACTTCATCAACGAGGACAAGTCGCCCGGCATCAAGCGCGGCGGCGTACTCAACATCGTGCGTCACGAAGTCGAGTTCCACTGCCCGGCCAATGCGATCCCGGAATTCATCACCGTCGATCTCACCGGCGCCAACATTGGCGATTCGATCCACATCTCGGCGGTCAAGCTGCCGGCTGGGGTCAAGCCTGTGATCTCCGACCGCGACTTCACCATCGCGACCATTGCCGGTTCGTCGGCGATGAAGCCGGAGACGGAAGAGACGGCTGAAGCGGCTGCACCTGAAGCGGCTCCTGCCGCCGAAGAGAAGTAACTCTTTCACGCCCGGAGCAGGCGATGCTGCTGTTTGCAGGTCTCGGCAATCCGGGCGCGAAATACGCCGGCAATCGGCACAATGTCGGTTTCATGGCGGCGGACGCAATCGCCCGCCGCCATTCCTTTTCGCCCTGGTCGAAGAAATTTCAGGGCCTGATCGCCGAGGGCTCGCTCGGCGGCGAAAAAGTCGTCCTGATCAAGCCGCAGACCTTCATGAACCTGTCCGGCCAGTCGGTCGGCGAAGCGCTGCGCTTCTACAAGCTCGAGCTTTCCGCGCTCACCGTCTTCTATGACGAGATCGATCTTGCCGAAGGCAAGCTGCGCATAAAGACCGGCGGCGGCGCCGGCGGCCATAACGGCATCCGTTCGATCGATGGCCATGTCGGCAACGCCTATCGCCGCGTACGCATCGGCGTCGGCCATCCAGGCGTCAAGGAAATGGTCCAGCACCATGTGCTCGGCGATTTCGACAAGGCCGACCGCGAATGGCTTGACCCGCTGCTCGACGCGATCGCCGACAACGCCGCCATGATCGCCAAAGGCGACGAATCCGGCTTCATGAACAAAGCCAGTCTCGCCGTCCAGGGCAAGGCCGGGCCGGAGCCCGAAAAATCGGCACCTAAGCAGCCGGCGCAGAAGCAGCAAAGTCACGTCCGCCAAGCACGGCCCCAACAGCCCCTGGCCAAGCTGCCGGAAAGCGGTCCGATGGCCGCCATGCTGAAGAAGCTGTTCGGCGGCAAGGACTGAGCATCAAGGGAACCGAAGGGCTTGACGTTGATCACCCCTATCGCCCATAGCCCTGATCAAATTTCTATTTCCCGATAGGACCGGACAAAATGGGTTTCAAATGCGGCATCGTTGGCTTGCCCAACGTCGGCAAGTCGACGCTTTTCAACGCGTTGACCAGAACGGCTGCGGCGCAGGCCGCCAACTATCCGTTCTGCACCATCGCACCGAATACCGGCGAGGTCGCGGTGCCCGATCCGCGCCTGCAGAAGATCGCGGCGATTGGCAAGTCAAAGGAGATCATCCCGACCCGCATCTCCTTCGTCGACATTGCCGGTCTGGTGCGCGGCGCCTCGAAGGGCGAAGGGCTGGGCAACCAGTTCCTCGCCAACATCCGCGAGGTCGACGCCATCGTGCATGTGCTGCGCTGCTTCGAGGATGACGACATTACCCATGTCGAGGGCCGCATCGACCCGGTGGCCGATGCCGAGACGGTCGAAACCGAGCTGATGCTCGCCGACCTCGACAGCCTCGAGCGCCGCATCGTGCAATTCCGCAAGCGCGCCGGCAGCAAGGACAAGGAAGCGACGTCAGTGCTGCCGATGATGGAGGCAGCGCTAGAACTGCTGCAGGCCGGCAAGCCGACCCGCATCCTGCTCAAGGATATTTCGGCCGAAGATTTGCGCATCCTGCAGGGCCTGAACCTTCTGACCTCGCATCCCGTGCTCTATGTCTGCAACGTCGCCGAGGCCGACGCAGCCACCGGCAACGAGCACACCAGGGCCGTGGAAAAGATGGCGACCGCCCAGGGCGCCGGCACCGTGGTGATCTCGGCCGCCATCGAAGCCGAGGTCGCACAGCTCTCCGATGAGGAAGAGATGGAATTCCTGTCCTCGCTCGGCCTCGACGAGCCCGGCCTCAACAAGGTCATCCGCGCCGGCTACGATCTGTTGCACCTCATCACCTACTTCACCGTCGGGCCGAAGGAGACGCGCGCCTGGACCATCCATAAGGGCGACAAGGCCCCCCAGGCCGCCGGCGTCATCCACACCGATTTCGAGCGCGGCTTCATCCGCGCCCAGACCATCGCCTACAATGACTTCGTCACACTGGGCGGCGAAGTGGCGGCCAAGGAAGCCGGCAAGGCCCGCGACGAAGGCAAGGAATATGTCGTCCAGGACGGCGACATCCTGCTGTTCAAGTTCAACACGTGATTTGATGGAAGTCCTTCGAGACTGTCCGCGGGCCGGCTGAGCCGACCACCAGATATCAGGCCCAAAGTGTCGCCTATAAAGCTGATAATATTTGATTGTGACGGCGTCCTCGTGAACAGCGAGGAGATATACCAGGCAACCGAGCTTGAATATCTGGCGGCGGCCGGCATCACGTTCGAACCAAGCGCCTATACGCAAGCCTTCATGGGATTGTCTCCCGCTATGTGGCAGGCGAAGCTCGAAGCGATCGGCCAAGAGCGAGCCAAGCCGCTCTCTCCGCTCTTTTTTGAACAGCTTGCCGACCACACCAACGAACGCTTGCGTAAGAATCTGGCGGCCTTACCCGATGCAGGGAATGTGATTGGCCGGCTCGCCGCATGGAGATGTGTGGCGTCAAGCACGCCGCTGGCCCGATTGCGTTGGAAACTCGAACACACGGGCCTTGTCGACCTTTTCGATCCTAATATTTTTTCATCGGACATGGTCGTCAATGGAAAGCCGGAACCAGACCTGTTCTTGCATGCGGCGGACACGATCGGTGTTCATGCAAAGGAGTGCATCGTGGTCGAGGACAGCGTGAATGGCGTCCTGGCGGGCAAGGCAGCAGGTATGCGCGTGATCGGATTTACCGCTGGCAGTCATTGCACCGGCACTCATGGCGATGCTCTGTTGCGACATGGCGCGGATGCCCTCGTCGGCGCATACGAGGACTTGGAGGTCACTCTAGCCAGTCTTTAGATCGATCCGCTGACGCGGCTTCCGAGCCGCGAGGGCCGTCCCCCGGCCCGATTCGGGCTTGTCTT
>NZ_RZPI01000459.1:0-4627 GCF_003998715.1 Mesorhizobium sp. M7A.F.Ca.CA.002.15.2.1 | reverse complement strand
ATCCACTTCTGGTCGCTGTCGGTGGAGGAGCAGTTCTATCTGGCCTGGCCGGCGCTGCTTCTGCTGGCCGCCTGGCTGCGGCCGGGCCGGCGAACGGCCGCAGCCATGATCGGCGTGGTCGGCCTCGCCTCCTTCGCCGCCTGCCTGTGGCTGACCAGCGCGGCGCCGGCCTGGGCCTTCTATTTCTCGCCGCTGCGCGCCTGGGAGTTCGCTGCCGGCGGCCTGGCGACGCTGGTCCCCATGGCTTTGCTGCAGCACCGCATCTGGCTGCGGCCAGCCCTTGGCTGGCTCGGCCTGGCGCTGATTGCGACCGCCTATCGCCTGTTGAGCGAGGACCTGCCCTTCCCCGGCTGGTATGCACTGCTGCCGGTTGCCGGCACCGTGCTGGTGCTGCTGAGCGGCGGCTGCGGGGAACAGACCAACGGGCGGACCGACCGGCACGTCCTTGGCCCGGCCACCGCTTTGTCGCTGCCGCCCTTGCAATGGATCGGCACGCTCTCCTATTCGCTCTATCTCTGGCACTGGCCGGTCATCGTCTACGCCGGGATGCTGACGCCCGATCTTACGGTGCCGCAGCGGCTGGGCTGCGGCGTGCTGGCGCTGGCGCTGTCGGTGCTCACCTATCACCTCATCGAGAACCCGGCACGACGCGGCGCCTGGCTGACGGTGGGCGCTCGCGCGCTCGCACCCGCGCTGGCGCTGACCGGTGCCGGCGTGGCGGTCGCCTACGCCAATGCGCATCTGGCCACGCGCAACATCGGTCCCGAGCAGCGCGGCATCGAGCAGGCGGCCGAAAGACCTTCCATCGCGCGGGCCGTCGACAAGAACTGCCTGGCCGACTTCCAAACGGTGACGCCGAAACCCTGCACATTCGGCCCGGCCGATGCCACCCGCACCATCGTGCTGTTTGGCGATTCGCACGCCGACCACTGGTCGACGCCGCTGATCGAAGCAGCCAGGCGCAACGACACCAAGGTGGTCACCTACCTCAAATCATCGTGCCGCGCCTCGCGGCTCTCCACCTTCAACACGGTGCTGAAGCGCGACTACACCGAATGCGACGCCTGGCGCGAGCAGGCCATATCAGAGATCATCCGCCGCAAGCCGCGCCTGGTGGTGATCTCCGAATTTTCCATCGGCAATCTGACCCGCGATCTGCCCGCCGCCGAACGCACCGCCGAAGTGGCGCGCTGGCAGGCCGGCCTGCGCTCGACCTTGCAGGCCTTCAGCCGGGCCGGTGTCGAGACGGCAGTCATCCGCGACACGCCGATCAACGCCAGCTTCGCCGGCTCCTGCGTGGCGCGCACCCTGTGGTGGCGCGAGGCACCCTCGCCGCACTGCGACACGCCAAGGGCCGAAGCCGCCAACGACAGCACCGCCGCCACCGAGCGCGCCGTGGTGACCAGCGTGCCCGACACCCGCTACATCGACCTCACCAACCAATTCTGCGGCCCGACCTCCTGCCACGTCGTCATATCAGGCAAGCTGGCGTTTCGTGACAGGCACCATCTGGCGACGGGCTTTGCCGAGACACTGGCGGGGCCATTGGAGAGGGCCTTGTTTTAGGCGCCTGGGCATCTGCGCCCCGGTCTGTATTGTTCGTCACATCTTACGAATCTGTGGAACGAGGCTGCAACTCGGCAGTTATATATTAGCCTAACCTTGAAAAGGAGGCAGCTATGAAAAAGCTCCTGCTTGTTTCGGTTATCGCCATTGCTTCGGCGGCGGCGATGATCGCCCCCGCCGACGCCCGCAGCCGTATCAGTATCGGCATTGGCGGCTATGCAGACGACTATTACGGCGACGATTATTACAATGGTTACGACTATGGCGATCGCTACTATCGCCCTTATTACCAGTACGACGCCTATGACAACGGCTACAGGCCGCGCTATTACCACCGTCACCACCGTTGCCACATCGCACTGGTCAAGCATTGGCGCCATCACCACAGGATCGTCGAGGAAATCCGCGTCTGCCGATGATCTGATCCTGTGAAAAATGATCCGGCCGGCGCCGCCGGCCGGATATTTGCGCCGCTCACCCCACCCGCCTCCTCATCATCATCCCGTAATGCACTGCCAACAAATCCAGCCCCACCTTCAGCAGCTTCGTCACCACGTTCCGGCCCTCGCCGGTCTGCTCGGACAGGCGCTTGAGGGAACCGTCCGCGCAGCAGACTTGTCGTACCACGGCGGCCACCTCCCAATGGCCTAGCGCTCTTGTGGCGGCGGCATAGGCCCTGCCGGCGTCGAGAACGCTGTCGGCGATGCCGCCGCCCTCGCGGCCGCCGTCGATGCGCTCGGTCCAGCGCATCGGCTTGACATCAGCCTGCTGACTGCAGCGGAAATCCTCGCGGTAGCGCAGGCCTGCCTCGCGCTGCTGGCGCGACAGCGAAGTGATGCCGACGAGCGCATCGATGGCGCGCAGCCGCACGATGCCGCCGGTCGCGGCGTAGCCGTCATTCGACACTTCGTAGACACGCGCAGCCTCCAGCGTGCCCGCTGCCAGCCGCTTGCGGCCGAGGGCGTCATCCCTGAGCGCGAAATCATGGCCGATCTCGCGGCGTATGCGCACCTGCTCGGCCTCGCCCTTCGGCAATTTCGGCGCCTGCGGTTTTGCGGGTCTGGTCTTTTTGCTCATGGGAGGCTCCTGGTTGGGATGGTGGTGGGAGGCCGGCACGTGGCGATCCTTCGCGCGCCCTCGGCCCTGCCGGGCATCTTCCCACGCGGTGGCAGAGCGGAGCGGAGCGCTGCTCGGTTGGCCTTCAATGAACCGGAGGTCGTCGCCTCTTCGCCGCCGCGCCAGCATCCCTGTCGTCCGGCATCCAGGCTGATGGAACCGGCGCGAGCTTTCGACGTTATGTCGCGTCCATGCCAAGGGGAGGTTCGCCGATGACAGCCTTCATGCCGGTTACCGTGCGCTTTTGCGACAACAAAACCATGCTGGTCAGTTCGGTGGCCGGAGCCGCCGAGGCACTGCGCCACCAATGGCCCGACAAGACAGCGCCTGGCTATCTCGAGGCTTCCCGGCTGGTTACGCTCGCCGTGGACGGCATCTGCTGCCAGCGCATCGCGTTCGACGCCTTCACCAGGGCGGCCAAGCAGCAGAACATCCTGGTCGACAGGCCCAAAAGCCGCGCCCATGACTGGCTGGATGCGGTGGCTAGCCCGTGAGGAGCGGGCGCCGCCCGAAAAATTGATGCAACCGGCCCCCAGCGGGGCGCGTTTATGGGTGCGGTAGCTGGAGCCGCGCGCAAAGCGAAGGTGAACGCCGTGGGTACGATGAAAACCGGAGTGCCGCTCAAAGTGCGGGTGGAAGATGAGATCGAAGAGATCGACAGCGTCAGCGAAGCCGCCGATTTTCTCCAGCGCTGGCCGCTGGAGCGGCGTGGCCATGTCTACCGCAGCGCGTTGAACGCCTGCAGCGCGGCGATTGCCGCCCAGATTTCCGAAGCCGACGCCATGAAGGTGTTTACCGGCTTTGCCCGGGTGACCGGCATATTGGTCGGCGAGGGCAACCCGGCGGTAGCGATGGACGCAAGGAGCATGCAGAGCCGCACGCCCAAGCAAGGCGGGCAGATGCCGAAATAGGGCTTTGCTTCTTTCTCCCCGTTTACGGGGGTGAGGTGTGATCCGCGCAGCGGACGAAAAGCCAATTGCTTGGCTTTTCGAACAGCGAACGCCCGGCAGGGCAATGAGGGGCGGCGCCAGCGCTTCGGTAAGTGGCATCTGAATCGGATGCTTGAATTTCATGTCAGCTTCCATCCTGCCTCGTCAGCGCTGCCCCTCATTGCCCTGCCGGCACCTTCTCCCCGTGAACGGGGGAGAAGAGATCAAACCTCACCCCGTCGCAACAAATACGCGGCGCTGGAAGCGCGCCTGGTGGTAGGTACAATAGCTTTTCAGCGCCCCGGTGCGCATGCCGCAGCACAGCATGTCGGCGCCTGGGCGGCTGCCTGGCGCCCCCTCTTCGGCAATAGAAATGTCCGGATCCCCCTCCACCGTCAGATCCAGCGGCGCACGGCAGCGTGAAAACAGGCAATCGATGAAGCGCATCGCCACGCCATGCGGCTGCCGGCCGATGGCCGCGCGCGGCGGCGCCGGCGCCTCCAGGCGATAGGCCACGCCGTCGGCGATCAGCACGCCCACCTCGCGCACGAACGAATGCGCGCGCCTGGGCCGGGCCACTTCACGCGCATGGATGTCCTTGGCGGCAAGCACGCCCTCCATCTTGCCGACGACAGGCGTCGCTTTCGCCGACGCGCCACTCGCCCGCTTGCTTCCAGCGCGCTTGCCCACGGCCTGCCTGGATCGCGGCGGCGGCCCCTTGCCATTGGCAAAGCCGATCGCGCCGAGCATGGCGTTGCGGTGCACGATGCCGATGATGGCGTCGCGCGACACCGGACTGCCGCGCAACGCGCTGAACGCGACTGCAATCCTGGAGGCTGAGAACCCATCCTTCAGCCAGCGGGCGATCTCGTGCAATTCCGCGTCGCTATAGCTTGCCATATCCAGCTCCATCCAAAGTTCGGCCGCGCGCCGTCGGGCAGCGTCAAGGTTCGACCCGGTCGCCAGGCCGCAGTCAGGTTGCTTTTCAAGAGCCGGCTCTCAGCCGGCCAGCCTCA
>NZ_RZPI01000458.1:0-4628 GCF_003998715.1 Mesorhizobium sp. M7A.F.Ca.CA.002.15.2.1 | reverse complement strand
GCTTGCAGACGGCGCCTTGTTGGCATCGGCGCCGTCTGCAAGCAGCCGGGTCCGGTTGCCTTCGTCGAGCCGGTCGATCTTGTTCCACACTTCGATCACCCGCTTGGCATCACCAGCGTCAACGCCAAGATCTGCAAGGATACGCTCGACATCCTCGGCCTGGGCGGCCGTGTCCGGATCGGAAATGTCGCGCAGATGAAGCACGAGGTCGGCCTCGACCACCTCTTCCAGGGTGGCGCGGAAAGCCGCGATCAGATGTGTCGGCAGGTCCGAAATGAAGCCGACCGTGTCGGAGAGGATGATCGGCGTGCCATGTGGCAGGCGCACGCGGCGCAGCGTCGGGTCGAGCGTGGCGAACAGCATGTCCTGTGCCAGCACATCCGCCCCGGTCAGCCGGTTGAACAGCGTCGACTTGCCGGCATTGGTGTAGCCGACGATCGCCACCACCGGGAACGGCACCTTCCTGCGCTTGGCGCGGTGCAGGTCGCGCGTGCGCCGCACCGTTTCCAGCTCCTGCTTCAGCTTGATGATCTTTTCCTGCAACTGCCGCCGGTCGGATTCGATCTGTGTTTCGCCGGGGCCCCCAAGGAATCCGGCGCCGCCGCGCTGACGCTCCAAATGGGTCCAGCTACGCACGAGGCGGCCCTTCTGGTAGTTGAGATGGGCGAGCTCGACCTGCAGCGTGCCTTCCTTGGTGCGTGCACGCTCGCCGAATATCTCGAGGATCAGCCCGGTGCGGTCCAGCACCTTGGCGTTCAGCTCTTTCTCGAGATTGCGTTGCTGCACAGGGGTCAGCGGATGGTCGACGACGACCACTTCCGCATGTCCCTCTTTGACGATTTCCGCGAACTCGGCGACCTTGCCGCTGCCGAGCAGCGTCGCCGGGCGCGGATCGTTGACGGTCACCACCGCGGTGTGAATCAGATCAAGGTTGATGGCGCGGGCAAGGCCAACGGCCTCGTCGTGACGCGCATCAGCCGAACGCATCAGCCGCGGGCGGTTGGTCTCGTCGTCGTTGCGCTGGTGGCGGGTAAGGACGGGCACAATGACCACGGCCCGGGTCGGGCCCTTGGCCTCAGTCCTGGGGTGATGCGCTGGTTTCCCGCGAACGGTGGCGTCCGCGTCTTTCTCACGTGCCAATCAGGCGCCCTGGCTTTCCTCGCCATCGAACATCTGAACCGGCTGGCTCGGCATGATCGTGGAAATGGCGTGCTTGTAGACGAGCTGGGAGTGACCATCGCGGCGCAGCAGGACACAGAAATTGTCGAACGAAGTGACCACGCCGGTCAGCTTCACGCCGTTGATGAGGAAGATGGTGAGCGGGTTCTTGCTCTTGCGAACTGAATTCAGGAACAGGTCCTGAAGGTTTTGCGATCGTTCCGCCATTGTTCTTGTCTTTCGCCGATCCCCTTCGGTTTGCAAGCCAATGCGCCAAATTAACGGGCGCATGTCAAGCTCGCAAACACCGTCTTGTCGTCAGTAACGACAAGCAGAACGAGATATATTGATGTTCATTCCACCTGTGCGGTTATCAGGCTGGACTTTTTTCCGCAATGTCAAAAAAGGCTTGCCGCAACGAAAGTGTTATTGAGCCGGGGTGCCCATTGGCGACCGTGTCGCCATCGATGGTCACCACCGGCATGGCGATCGTCGTTGCGGAACTGATGAACGCCTCGCGTGCCGTCTTGGCCTCGGCGACGGAAAAGCCGCGCTCCTCGATCTTCAGGCCAAGCTTGGCCGCCACTTCGAACATGGTCGTGCGGGTGATGCCGCGCAGGATGCCATGCTCGGCCGGCCTGGTGACCAGAACGCCGTCCCTGGTGACGATCCAGGCGTTGGACGAGCCGCCTTCCTTGACGTTACCTTCGGTGTCGACGAACCAGGCTTCCTGCGCACCGGCTTCCTTTGCCTTCTGCTTGGCCAAGACATTGGGCAGCAGCCCGACAGTCTTGATGTCGACCCTGTCCCAGCGGTTCTCCGGCACGGTGATGACGGCGATGCCTGTCTCGGCTCGCTTTGCACCAGCGGCAGGATCGGCCTTCCTGGCGGTTACCACCAGCGAAGGCTTGGTGTCGGCGGAAGGGAAGACGAAGTCGCGGCTGGCCACGCCGCGCGTCACCTGCACGTAGACCAGGCCATTGGCGACGTGGTTGCGATTGACCACCTCACGCAGAATGAGCGGCAGCACGTGAGAGGTGACCGGCCAGGCGATCGACAATTCGGTCAGCGAACGGTTCAGCCGGGCCAGGTGGCGCGGCATGTCGACGATGAAGCCACGCGCCACTTCGCAGACCTCATAGACACCGTCGGCAAACTGATAGCCGCGATCCTCGATATGCACGGCAGCGTCGGCGTGCGTGACATAGCGCCCGTTGACATAGGCAATGCGCGGCATTGGCGACCCCTCAGAAATTCTCGGGCTTTCTTATGCGATTCCACCGCGGGCGTAACCGGCAAATGGTTGGACCACGCGCGGCTGGTCGGACGTCGCGCTTAGACGCCCAGGGACTTCAGCTTGCGATGCAGAGCGGAGCGCTCCATGCCGATGAACTCGGCGGTTTTCGAGATGTTGCCGCCGAACCGGTTGATCTGGGCGATCAGGTAATCCTTCTCGAACTGCTCACGCGCTTCGCGGAGCGGCAGCGCCATGATGTGTTGGTCGGATTGATTCGGGGTGCGCGGCATGACATCGCCGATCTCGGCCGGCAACAGATCAGCGGTGATCGGCGCATCGACGTCGTCGCCGCGCGCCAGGATCATCAGGCGCTCGACATTATTGCGCAGCTGGCGAACGTTGCCCGGCCAGTTGTGCGCCTGCAGCACGGCCAGCGCGTCGTCGCCGATGCGGCGCGGCTTGATGCCGGCCTGGCGGGCGATCTGCTTCATGAAATTGTCGACGAGGTAGGGAATATCCTCGCGCCGCTCGGCCAATCCCGGCACGATGACCGGAACCACCGCGAGGCGATGGTAAAGATCCTCGCGGAAACGCCCGTCGGCGATCATCGCTTCGAGGTTCTGCGACGTGGAAGAGATGATGCGGACATCGACCTTGACCCGCTTGGTTCCCCCTACCCGCTCGAACTGCTGCTCGACCAGCACGCGCAGGATCTTGTTCTGCGTCTCGCGCGGCATGTCGGCCACCTCGTCGATGTAGAGGATGCCGCGATGGGCCTCCTCGAGCGCGCCGACCTTGCGCTCGACGCCATTCGATTCGGTGCCGAACAGTTCGATCTCCATACGCTCGGGCGTGATGTTGGCGGCGCTCAGCGTCACGAAAGGCGCGCCCTTGCGCGCCGACAGCGTGTGGATGGCGCGCGCGGCCAGTTCCTTGCCCGAGCCAGACGGGCCGATGATCATCACGCGGCTGTTGGTCGGCGCGACGCGTTCGATGGTCTGACGCAACTGGCTCATCGCCGACGACATGCCGATCAGATCGAAGGTTTCACCGCTGCGCAGCTTGAGGTCGGAAACCTCGCGCCGCAATTTCGAGGTCTCGAGCGCACGTTCGGCAATAAGGATCAGCCTGTCGGCCTTGAACGGTTTTTCGATGAAGTCATAGGCGCCGCGACGGATGGCGGAGACCGCCGTTTCGATGTTGCCGTGGCCGGAAATCATCACCACCGGCAAGGTCGGATGCATCGTCTTGATCTCGTCGAGCAGCGCCAGCCCGTCGAGACGCGAGCCCTGCAGCCAGATGTCGAGGAAAATCAGCCGCGGCGCGCGATCAGCTATAGCAGCGAGCGCGCTGTCGGCATCGAATGCCGTGCGGGTTTCGTGACCTTCGTCGCTCAGTATGCCCGCGACGAGTTCACGGATGTCTTCCTCGTCATCGACGATGAGAATATCAGACGCCATTACCGACCTTTTCAGTTTCTCTTTCGTTTTCCGCCCTGCTTTCGCCGCGCGGAGCCGTTGCGGCCGCAGGCGGCAGGATGATGCTGATCATCGCGCCGCGCCCATCGTGGAAGTCCGCAGGAGCATCGTGTAGTTCCAGCCTGCCACCATGGTCCTCCACGATCTTCTTGACGATAGCGAGGCCAAGTCCGGTGCCCTTCTCGCGTGTGGTCATGTAGGGCTCGAGCAGCCGTTGGCGATTCTCGCGCGGCAGGCCTTTGCCATTGTCGATGACGTCGATTCGAATCACACCATTCTGGCGCCCGGCCTGAATCCGGATTATGCCGTGCGAACCATCCTTCTGTTCCAATCCGTCGATTGCCTCGGCGGCGTTCTTGATCACATTGCCGAAAGCCTGCGCCATCAGCCGGCTGTCGAACGTGCCCTTCAGCGGCTCGCTGCCGAAGGTCCGCTCGAAGGTGATGTCGGCGCGGCTGACCTCGACCAGGAACGAGGCCTCGCGCAGCGATTCGCGCAGATCTATGGCCTTCATCTCGGGCTTCGGCATGCGCGCGAACGCCGAGAATTCGTCGACCATACGGCCGATATCCTCGACCTGACGAATGATGGTGTCGGTGCACTGGTCGAAAACCTCGCGGTCCTCGGTAATCACCTTGCCATAGCGGCGCTTGATGCGTTCGGCCGAGAGCTGGATCGGCGTCAGCGGGTTCTTGATCTCGTGGGCGATACGCCGCGCCACATCCGCCCAAGCCGACGAGCGCTGCGCCTGGACC
>NZ_RZPI01000457.1:0-4652 GCF_003998715.1 Mesorhizobium sp. M7A.F.Ca.CA.002.15.2.1 | reverse complement strand
AATTCGCCATCCGAGCCGCGCGCGCCAATGCAACGGTCGGCGAGATTTCATTCGCGTTGGAAAGGGCGTTTGGGCGCCACGTCGCTACGGTGCAGACCATTTCCGGCATCTATCGCAAGGCGCTTGGCGATCATCCCGTGGTCGACGGGCTGCAGGACAAGCTTGACGCCTTCGAGAAGAAGACCGGCGGCAAGCCGCGCATTCTCGTCGCCAAGATGGGCCAGGACGGCCACGACCGTGGCCAGAAGGTCATCGCTACGGCCTTCGCCGATCTCGGCTTCGACGTCACCGTCGGCGCGATGTTCCAGACACCGGATGAGATCGCCAGGCTGGCGGTCGCACAGGACGTCCACATCGTCGGCGCCTCGTCGCTGGCGGCGGGACATTTGACGCTGATCCCGGAACTGCGCGACGCGCTTAAAAAGCTCGGCCGCGGCGACATGCTGATCGTCGCCGGCGGCGTCATCCCACCGCAGGACTATGACGCGGTGCGGCAAGCCGGCGCTGCGGAAATCTTCCCGCCGGGCACAGTCATTCCAGAGGCAGCGGATCGCCTGCTGGACCGCCTGCTGGCCACGGACTAGGACTGCTGCATCTCTGAAAAGGTTGTGCTAGACTGACACTGCAACCAAGGTGCGGTAACCGTGAAGACGACCATCCACAAGCTCGACGACGGATCAGATGCCCTGATCTTGCCACGGGAATGCTGGACAGCTTGAATCTGCAATCGGGCGATCAGCTCCAGATCATCGAAACTGATCACGGCATCATTTTAAGACCGGTGGCCGACAGGTTCGAACGGCAGATGAAGGCCGCGCGCGAGGTCATGGACAAATATCGGGTCGGGCTTCAGAAACTCGCCAAATGACGCGCCAATCAGTGCGGCGGATTTGAGACGTCCTAGCTCTCGGAGAGCTTGACGATTTCCCATTCCTTGCCGTTGACGCTGGCCAAGTCGCCGATCTTCTTGCCGAACAGGGCGACAGCCATTGGCGAAACATGCGAAATGCTGCCCTTGGTGGGATCAGCCTCGTCCTCGCCGACGATCTTCCAATGCACCTTCTTGCCGTCATCGCTCTCGATCGTGACGCCCATGCCGAAGCGCACAACGTCACTGCCCGGCTCCGGCACCGAGAGTTCGGCGCTTTCGCGCCGGGCGGTCCAGTAACGCAGATCGCGCGACACGACCGCTATGCGCTCGCGGTCGGCTTTGCGTTCGGCCTTCGCCAGTATGTCGCGCAGATCGGCCAGATTTTCCTCGATCTGCGCCAGGCCGCGTTCCGTCACCAGATTGCGATGCTGGCTGACCGGCCGCTCACCGACACCGGCGATGGCATTTTCGCTGTCTTCCTCGCGGGTGAAAGCTCTGCTCATTTCCTGAACTTAGGCCCGCAGAGGCTGCTCGACAAGCCATTGTCGTTTCCGTCCAGAGGAGAGGCAAACCGTCTGGCACGATTCCTGCGACGCCAAGGTTGAACGCTGGGATTCTGTGCCGATGTTGAACAGACGAACGCTGCTGACTGGAACCGCCGGCTTTGCCGTCATGGGCCTTGCGCTCGGCAAGGCGGTAGCCGCAAGCTTGAGCGGCATCGAGAAAGCCTCGATGCGCGGCTCGATCAATGCCACCGAACTCGGCGTGCAGCCCGGCACATCAGACGATCAGAGCAAGGCCTTCGCCAAACTGCTGCGTGACGCAAACAGCCGCGACATGCCGGTGTTCCTGCCGCCCGGCACCTATGTCGTCTCCAATCTTTCGCTGCCCGGCCGCGTACGTCTTTCCGGCGTGCCGGGCGCGACGCGCATCGTTTACGGCGGTGACGGCCACCTGTTCATGGCCGAACAGGCCGACCATATCGAACTTAGCGGACTGGTCTTCGATGGTGCGAACCGTGCGATGGGCGATTACACGCAAGGGCTGCTCGATCTTCGCCGTGTCGCGCACCTCGCCATCGACAATTGCCAGATCACCGGCAGCGGCAAGAACGGGCTGGCGCTGGAACACGCGATCGGCCGGATCGAGCGCTGTGAGATATCGGGCGCCGCCGATGCCGGCATCTATTCGGTCGAAGCCGGCGGGCTGGCCATCACGGGCAACACCGTTTCCGACTGCGCCAATGGCGGCATCCTCGTACACCGCTGGCAGGTGGCCGAAGACGGCACCATGGTCACCGGCAACCGCGTCCAAGGGATCCAGGCACGCAGCGGCGGAACCGGGCAGAACGGCAACGGCATCAATGCCTTTCGCGCCGGCAATGTCGTCATCTCGGGCAACATCGTCTCGGACTGCGCCTTCTCGGCCATCCGCGCCAACAGCGCCAGCAACCTGCAGATATCGGGCAACACCTGCTCGCGCTCTGGCGAAACGGCGATCTATTCCGAGTTCTCGTTCGAAGGCGCCATCATCAGCAACAACATCGTCGACGGCGCCGCCAACGGCATCTCGATCGTCAATTTCAACGAAGGCGGCCGCATGGGCGTCTGTTCCGGCAACATCGTGCGCAATCTGTCGACCAGCGGCCCCTACCCCGCCGACTCGCCGGGATTTGGCGTCGGCATCGGCGTTGAGGCCGACACCACCGTTTCCAACAATGTCATCGAGAACGCGCCACTCTATGGCATGCAGATCGGCTGGGGCCCGTACCTGCGCAATGTCGTCGCCACCGGCAACATCATCCGCAAGGCAGGAACCGGGATCGTCGTATCCGTGGTCGAGGGCGCCGGTACGGCCGTCATTTCAGACAATGTCATCGACGGCGCGCTGAACGGTGCGGTTGTCGGCCAGCGCTGGGCGGAGCCCGCGACAGGCGATCTCGCCTCGTCAAACGGTAGCGGCTACGCGCATCTGACCGTCGAGCGCAATCACGTCACTTGAGAGTTGCCGTCGGCCTCAGCGCTCCGACTTTGGCACCGTTGCGATTTTCGATGGGCGTGTTTGCCAATTCGAGCAGCTTCGCCGCCAAGGCCTCGTCGGCACGCAACAGTTTGGCAAGGACGGCGGCAACCATGGCTTCGCCGGCGCGGCCGGCGCCATCATCGCATTTGAGTGCGATGCCGAGGCCAAGTTCCGGAATTGCGGCACAATGGACGCCTTCGGCGCCGCCCTTCGTGAAAATCCGCCCTGGTGCGGCCTCCATCAACGCGACGTCTTCGCGGCCGCTGCCGGAAACGAAGAAGGGCTCGGCCATGCAGGCGGAAAGCAGCCGCTTTGCAGCCTTGGCTCGCTCTGGGCCAAAACCTGATGTCGTGGCCATGCGGGCAAAGCCGAGCGCGAAGCTCCTGAGCGGCACCGCGTAGGTCGGGATCGAACAGCCGTCGATGGCACGCTGGTCCTCACCATGGACAGCGCCCGTCACCGACTGCATGGCGTCGCGCACCATGTCCTGCAGGCCGTGTCCCGGCTTGACATAGCCGCGATGCGCAATGCCGGCGTGGACGCAGGTGCAGAGGAAGCCGGAATGTTTGCCGGAACAATTGTTGTGCAAGGCGTTCGGCGAGCCGCCGGCGCGGGCGAGCGCAATCTCGGCGTCATGATTGGATGGCCAATGCGTGCCGCATTCGAGCGCCGATCCGTCCAGCCCAGCCTTGGCCAGCATGGATCGCGCAAGGTCGACATGTGCCGGCTCGCCCGAGTGGGAGGCGCAGGCGAGCGCCAGTTCGCGGTTGCCGAAACCATAGGCATCCGCCGCCCCGCTTTCGACCAACGGCAAGGCCTGGATCGCCTTGACCGCCGAGCGCGGAAACACCGGCTTGGCCGTATCGCCGATCTCCCACACGGGCTTGCCGTCGCCATCGAAGACCGCGACTGAGCCGCGATGCGCGCTCTCGACGATCGCGCCGCGCAAGACTTCGATCAGAACCGGATTTGTCATGTCACCTCCCGCAAATGCGGGCGGTTTATCTGATCCGGTCGAGAATGGAAACGTAGTTGGCGACCGCCGCACCGCCCATATTGAAGATGCCGCCCAGTTTTGCGCCCGGCACCTGGATGCCGCTGGCCTCACCGACAAGCTGCATGGCGGTCAAGACATGCATGGACACGCCAGTGGCGCCGATCGGATGGCCCTTGGCCTTCAGCCCGCCGGACGGATTGACCGGCAGGCGACCATCCTTGGCCGTTGTGCCGTCCAACGCCAGCTTCGCCCCCTCTCCCGGCTTGGCAAGGCCCATCGCCTCGTACTCGATCAGTTCGGCAATGGTGAAGCAGTCATGCGTTTCGACGAAGGACAGATCGTCGAGCGTCACGCCGGCCGATTTCAGCGCCCGGTTCCAGGCCTGCTCGCAGCCTTCGAAGGTCAGAATGTCGCGCTTCGACATCGGCAGGAAATCCTGCACATGTTCGTTGGCGCGGAAGGCAACGGCACGGCGCATCTTCAGTGCCGTGGCGGTGTCGGCAAGGATAAGGGCGGCGGCGCCGTCGGAGACCAGCGAGCAGTCGGTGCGCTTCAGAGGACCGGCAACGAAGGGGTTCTTCTCGCTCTCTTGGCGGCAGAACTCATAGCCGAAATCCTTGCGCATCTGCGCATAGGGATTGTCGACGCCGTTCTTGTGGTTCTTGGCGGCAATCATGGCCAGCGCATCCGACTGATCGCCATAACGCTGGAAATAGGCCTGCGCGATCTTGCCGAAGACGCCGGCGAAACCCGCGGGTGTCT